>JALWRV010000220.1 GCA_027080545.1 Parvularculaceae bacterium | reverse complement strand
GGGGTGCGCTTGCGCAAATGGGTCAGCTTTCACGGCATTGCCATTAATGTGCAGCCGGATCTTGCACATTTTGACGGTATTGTACCCTGCGGCATTGATGCCCCTGAATTTGGCGTAACCTCGCTCCATGCGCTGGGGGTTACGGCCAGCCTGACAGCGGTAGAAACCGCCTTGCAAGAAAGTTTTCAGACAATCTTTGGTCCCATCATCACCCAGGCACCGCCAGCCATAGATGTCTAGGCCGTCGGCTTAGTTGCGACTTTTATCTTTGGCGTAAGGGTTTTCCTGCTTTTTTAATTGCAAGCGAATGGGCACCGCCGGAATATTAAAGGCTTCGCGCAACCCATTGATAAGGTAGCGGCGATAGGAGGCGGGCAATTCATCCGAACGCTGACAATTTGCCACAAAGGTGGGGGGCCGTGTTTTCGTTTGGGCAATATATTTAATGCGGATGCGACGCCCCCCAACCGCTGGTGGCGGGTGTTTTTCTTGGGCCATTTTCAGCCATTGATTGAGGTCCGCCGTTTGCACCCGGGCGTTCCAATCCATATAGACATCTGTGACCGCCTGCATAATTTTTTCCAAGCCCCGCCCGGTTAAAGCCGAAACAGCCAGCACCGGGATCTGCGGGGCCTGAGGCAATAGGCGATCAATTTTTTCACGCAGTTCTTTATAATTTAAGTCCTGATCGCCCAGCAAATCCCATTTATTGGCGACGATCACCAAAGCGCGCCCCTCACGCAAAGCAAGATCGGCGATTTGCAAATCCTGTTTTTCCATGGGGGTTTGGGCATCGATCATCAACACCACCACTTCCGCAAACCTTATCGCGCGCACCGTGTCCGAGACGGATAGTTTTTCCAGCTTTTTTTGCACCTTGGCGCGTTTGCGCATGCCTGCCGTGTCGAACAGTTTTATCGGCCAATCGCGGGCGCGTTTTTTGTCGTGCCATTTCCATTCAACGCCAATGGCATCGCGGGTGATCCCTGCTTCTGGTCCCGTTAGCAAACGGTCTTCGCCAAGAAACTGATTGATGAGGGTCGATTTGCCCGCATTGGGGCGCCCGACAACGGCAATGCGCAAGGGCTTTAACGGATCATCCCATTCAAGCCCGTCACTATCGGCCTCTTCGTCCACATAATTATCATAGATGGGCATCATCGCCTGATAGAGATCGGACATGCCTTCCCCATGCTCGCCAGAAACGGGTATCGGATCCCCGAGCCCTAAACGATAGGCATCCCATAAACCTTCAGAGCCATGCATGCCTTCCATCTTGTTGGCGAGCAGCACCACTGGCTTGCCGCTGGCCCGCAACATCGCCCCAAAGATATGATCATCTTGGGTAACCCCGGCGCGGGCATCTATGAGGAACAGCGATAAATCCGCCTCCTCAATGGCGCGTTCGGTTTGTAAGCGCATACGGGTTTCCAACGCATCATCTGGGGCCTGTTCCAGCCCCGCCGTGTCGATGATGCGGAATTTCATATCACCAAGACGCGCATCCCCCTCGCGGCGATCGCGGGTAACCCCGGGTTGATCGTCGACAATCGCCAGTCTTTTACCGATGAGACGGTTAAAAAGAGTGGATTTGCCGACATTCGGTCGGCCAATGATGGCTACAGTGAAAGGCATGGGCGTTAGATGCCTATTTAATGACCGCCCGTCAATGGGCGCGTTACCATGGGGGCGCCGCTACTATGGGGGGCGCGTTGATAGGGGCCTATTGATATGAGCTTGTTGAGAGGGACCCGTCCAAGCGCCAACTAGCGAAAGGCGTATAGCTTGCCTTTGGAATCAAGCACGAAAACCGTACCGTCCGCGACCACGGGAATAGTCATAGCCCCCTTGCCTACTTTGCGGGTGGACAGAATATCCCCATTTTGCGGGCTAGCGGCGAGCAAAGTTCCCCGGGTCGAGACCAGCAAAATTTGCCCGCCCGCGACTACGGGGCCAGACCAGCTAAGCCGTTTTTTGCGCTTTTTCTCGTTTTTGTAGCGGGGTAATTGTTTCAGCCAAACCACCGCCCCATCTTCACGATTGAGACAAACCAGTTGGTTCTCGATGGTCAGGACAAAGATATAATTGCCCGCCACCCAAGGGGTTTGCAAAGTGCCGACTGGGGCATCCCATATTTTTTCACCGGAACGCAAATCAATCGCCACCATCTCACCCGCATGACTGGCCGCAAACACGACACCACGATCAATGACCGGTGATCCGGCAATATCGCTGAGGTTGGACAAGGCGTTGCGACGTGAAGAACGCCCGAGATTTTCAGACCATAGTTCCCGCCCGCTATCAATTTTCAACGCGCTCACCTGACCGGAAGAAAAGGGCACCACCACCACCTCATCATTGGCCGCTGGGCTGGTTGGGGTGAGGAAACGCGCCGCTTCTTCAAAAGACTGGTAGTTCCACGCTTCGGAGCCGTCTTCTTGATTATAAGCCACAAATTCATTGGTGTTGGTGACAATGAACAATTTGCCTTTAAACGCCGTCGGGGCGGCCCGCACCGGGGCCGGAGTCTCGACCTGCCATAGTTTTTCACCCGTATCGGGGTCGATGGCAGCAACAAAACCAAATCCTGACGCCACAAAAATACGTCCATTATCATAGGCAATACCGCCCCCGAAACCCAATTCGCGGGCTTTGACATTGGGTGTATAGCTTCTCCAGATAGAGCGCTTTTCGCGCACGTCCGGTGTTAATTTTGTACGCCAGACTTTTTTGCCATTGCTGGCATCAAGCGCGGTAATTTTCGCTTCATTGTCAATCGTAAAAACCCGGCCATCAACAATGATGGGGGGCGCAATCAAAGGTGAGCGTTTGGGCGATCCGGTGCCCACATCCGTACTCCAAGCCCGAGATAGATCTTGGCTGGCCGCTAAATGGTGCATGGTGTGATCAGCTTCGCCAAACGGCTCGGCCCAAGAGGCATTTTGATAGGGGGGCGGTAATTGCACTTGTTGATTAATAAAGCGCGGATCAGGGGTGAGGCTCTCTTCGGCGGAAAGAACAGGAATACGTTTGGCCTGCTCCTCTGCGGATTTATCAATCGCCTTTTCTTCGCCTTTGCCACCAAACCGTTTCATAGGATTGGGTATTGAAGAACAACCCGCCAAAAGCAGCGCCGCCATGCCAAACACCGCCATGCCTGTAAGTCTTTTTGTCTTCACACCCATCACAATACGCATCCCTTATCTGTTGGTTTGTTGTTCTAAACTGTGCCCTTAGCGGTCCGGGGACTTTTCCCCCTGTTTTTGTTGACCGCACCCGGGACACAAGCCCTCTCAAGGCGCACTATACAGGCTTAATCGTCCCCTCAACAGGGTTAATTGTCACCCTCAACCGTCTGATTTTGGCTATTTTCTTCTCCCTCGGCACCATTTGGCGCCGACGCAGGCCCATCGGGGGCTTGCTCAAATATATCCAGCAACATCCCCTCATCACCGGTTTGGTCCAATTCCAGCGTCACGCCTTCGCCGCCCAGCGCCGCTAATGCAGCAAATTCTTTTGCCCTTTGGCGCACCCCATCCGTGGCAAAGGGATCATTTTGCAAGGCCATAAACAGATTTTGGGCGGTGCCATAATCGCCCGCATCAATGGCTGCCAGCCCCATAATTTCACGCGCCATGGCCCCCAATGCGTTCTGTTTCAGTTCCAGCCCGTCGAGAATTTGGGCGACCCGCTCACGGCCATCATCCAGCGCCAATTGCGCGGCTTTGAGACGGCTATAATCGGAAAAACGCGAGGGCAGCCCATCAATCGAAGCCGCCTCTAAATAGCCAGCGATCGCCTCTTCCCGCTTGCCCAATTGAGCGTCAGTCATTGCCACCCGCAAGGCTGCCAAGGCCGCATAGCCTTTGGGACCGAAAGCAGCAATTTCATCGAATGAGGCTTGTCCTTGCAAGGGGCTCTGCATGGCGGTTTGTTCAGCCGCTTGGAAAATATCGGCACCTTTGGCGGCAACGCTTTGTTGGCGCGCTTGCCAGAATTGCATGATCCCGACCCCAAGCACCAAAGCGACAGCCCCGCCAATCAGCCAAGGCAGCCTTTTGCGCATGGCCTCAAGCTGTTCTTCTTCTTCAACGTCGCGCTCCAACTCCCGGAGCGCCGCATCACCATCATTCACTACCATGGGTTAGGCCCTTGTTTTCCCGCTTTTTGCCAATCAATCGCAGGACTTGTAGCGGTCTTTTGCGGGCGGCGCAATCGCGCGGACCCGTCCCAAAGGACGATTAGACCGTTAAATTCAAGTCAGGATTTTTGCCCCGCCTGACCGAGATTATAGACCTCAGCCTGCCCCGGGAAGCGCCGTGTGCGCACCTCTTGGGCATAGTGCTGCACCGCCAGATCAATGGTTTCACGTAGCTGTCCGTAGCGTTTGACAAATTTTGGTGTCCACTCGAACAGGCCAAGCATGTCCTGGGTCACCAAAATCTGCCCATCGCAATGGGAAGAGGCCCCAATACCGATGGTCGGCACCTCCACGGAGCGGGTGATTTCATCGGCCAGCGCTTCATCGACCCCCTCAATCACAATCGCAAAAGCCCCAGCTTCTTCTGTTGCTTTGGCCTCGGCCAATACCAGATCCCATTCCGCACGGCTGCGCCCTTTGGCCTTCAGGGTGCCCATGGCATGAACCGCCTGTGGTCGCAGCCCCACATGGCCCACCACGGGAATGCCCCGATCCACCAGATAGCGAATGGTTTCAGCAATATGGGCACCGCTTTCCAGCTTGACCGCCGGGGCCCCGGTTTGCTTGAGGATTTTGCTGGCATTGGCAAAGGCTTGCTCCGGCCCGTTCTCGTAAGAACCGAAAGGCATATCAACCACCACCAGCGCATGGTTGGCGCCGCGCACCACCGCCTGACCATGGAGGATCATCATCTCCATGGTCACCCCGACGGTGCTCTCGAGCCCATGAACCACCTGCCCCACACTATCGCCGACCAAAATCATGTCGCAATGAGGGTCCATAATTTGCGCAAGCGGAAAGTCATAGGCCGTAAGCGCCACGATGGGGGTTTTGCCTTTGGCCGCGCGAATGGTTGCCACGGTGACCGCTTTGGCAGAAGTAATTTTGGACAAGATCGGCCTCCTCTATATCGGGGCGTTTTGACCCGTCTTTGAGCCCTCCTTGAGCCTACCGATCCGCCTTACATTTTGCAATGCACAATTTTGTGAAAATCCCCACTTAACCTGTTGGTTTTGCTTCTCTTTACGAAATTACCCCAGGCTTTATTGGTGATGAAAAACGCGATGGTTCAAAGAGCAATCTTCTTTTTCCAGCAAATATTGATCATCTTCCGGATAATATTTTGCCTTGGCCGGATCATCGCCTGCAAAGGCCTTAACCGCATCCATACTGTCCCAGATCGTCACCAATAAAAAATGCGCCACCTCACCCTCGTCTCTGCGGGTAAAAAATAGCTGTTTCAGGCCGGGTATCGACCCATAGTCTGGGGCCGCCCGTTCAATCATAAATTTCTCATAGGCATCGCCATCTTGTAGGCGGGTGCGCCCATGCCATGTTCTAACAATCATGTGGAGCCTTTCTTCTTTGGCTTGCGACGATAATAGCGCCCGGCGCTGAGCCTGAAAATCACCAATCCCAGACCGGACAAAGCAAAGATCAGACCGCTCGCTGCGGCGATACGAATGAGCGGATTATTGAAATTTTCGCGCTCATCATAATCCATAATGTGCAACATCCAGAAAAAATCATAGAGCCGCCAAA
>JALWRV010000219.1 GCA_027080545.1 Parvularculaceae bacterium | reverse complement strand
CAGCGGGCGCAGAGCCAAGCGTTCTGTATTTATGAATTCTAGGTCTGGCATGGTATTTCTATCTTTCGACCCCGCCTCACCCTTAAGCGAAGTTGAAGGGCGCGGGAGGCAGGCAGGCCCACCCTTCGACAAGCTCAGGGTGAGGTTGATTTCTTGATAAAACTCTCACTTTCTAAAACAAAAAGGAGGGCCAAAGCCCTCCTTCCTCAAAGACTTTTGCCTTTTAAAAACTATTCCCCGTCAACGCTCACATAGGTGCGGCCGCCGCGCTTGGTGGCAAAGGAAACCTTGCCATCTGTCAGGGCGAAAATCGTATGGTCTTTGCCCATGCCGACATTATTACCGGGATGATATTTGGTGCCCCGTTGGCGAATAATAATATTGCCGGGAACAACCACTTCGCCGCCAAATTTTTTCACGCCTAGGCGCCGACCTGCTGAATCGCGACCATTACGCGATGAACCGCCTGCTTTTTTATGTGCCATGGTTCAAACTCCTATTTCTTTTTCGCCGCTTCTTGATCGACTTTAGCCCGGGGCGGTTTGCCCGCAATTAATTCCTTGGCCTGCTCAACCCACTCGTCACGCTCCGCGCGACCACGCAAATTCAAGGCCTCATCCATTTTTTCAACATCGGCTTTTTTCATGGCCGCAATGTCTTTCAGGGAAGAAACGCCAAATTCTGCAAGCTTCTTCTTGAGAACAGGACCAACACCAGAAATGAACGAAACATCATCCACAAAATCCGCTTTTGGCGCTGCCTTGGGAGCTGATTTTTTGGTGGTCTCTTTTTTCGGGGCTTCAGCCTTTGGCGCGGCCTTTTTAGGCGCTGCTTTTTTGGCGGCTTTGGGTTTTGCGCCCTTGGTCAAAATATCGGTCACCCGCAACACGGTAAGCTGTTGTCGATGGCCGCGCTTACGACGATAGTTCTGCCGACGGCGCTTTTTGAAAACGATGATTTTCTTGGCCCGGGCCTGCTCAAGGATTTCAGCGGCCACCGAGGCCCCATCCACCCGTGGGGCGCCCACGGTCACCTTGTCGCCATCGGCGAGCATCAAGATCTCGTCAAGGGTGACGATATCCCCTGCCTCACCGGCCAGTTTTTCCACTTTAATGACATCATCCTTGGCAACGCGATATTGCTTGCCACCGGTTTTTACAACCGCATACATAGGCTCGACTCCTGTTAAATGCCTGTTTTTAAAGGCTTTTATGGTCCTTTTTCATCCCCGGCTTCTTTTGGCATCGGGTTTTTGAAGGAAGAGCGTGAGGAAATAGGCGATGGAGGGGGCAAGGTCAAGGGGGAAAGGATACCATAATTGAGAGAATCGGGTTGCTGTGGCTTAGGTTTGTGGCCGTATTCATATTTAAATTGAAGTGGAGGGACAATGCATCCACCTACAATTATCCTTATATCAATATTTTCTCTATTTCTGATGCTTGGTTTGGTTAAAAATGAGCGCACAATCGAAGATGGCTTCCATATCGCTTACCAACAATATGAAACAACAATACCTAATCGCTCACTTAGTGAAAATGCAGATAGTTTAAACACTAATCCAGCAGACGATCGGGAGGAATGGCGCGCGGAGCAGGATCTATAGCCCAAAGGCAAATGGCAAAATGGGCCATGTGGGGCACCTTTCTTACTGGCGTAGGTGTTCTTCTTTTATGGCTGACCTATCAAGAAACTAAAAAGGCGGTTGCCGAAGCCAAGGAGGCCACCAAAGCTGCTCAAGAGTCCGTCAATGTCACGCGAGATATTGGGCAAAAACAAGTGAAAGCCTATACAACCATAAGAGGCGGAAAAGTCAGGATTAAAGATGTCGGTCACAACACCCTTGGTTTACCCCCCGCAATTTCGATCACATTGGATATAGATAATTTTGGTCAATCACCGATGTTAAATGCTTATCTATCTTTTGAAATATCGCCTGAACAATCATATGTAGCTCCTTTACTTAGCGTTCACGAAGAGCTTCTTGCCGGCATTCCTCCCAATTCGAGCATTTTCAAGATTTTTGGGTTCTATAGTCTCCCCAAAGCTAGAAAAATTCTTGACCGCAAACCTGTATCTTACCAGAAAGTCATCTGGATAAAAGGGTCGATCATCATGCAAGATGTATTTGGTCACTGGGAGGTAGAAAAATTCGAAGGGAAAGCTAAATTATCGCCGATTTCAAATGATGAAGCACAATCACCAGAATTTGATCCATCCACCGAAAGTTCAGTGAATGAGTTGGTTGGTGATATTATTATCACCTATCGATTTGACCGGAAAAATTATTTTGGTGAAGTTCCGAGTTCACAGGAAGCTACAAACTAGTTCCCCTTATATTTTAAGGCTTTTCACCCCACCCGTGAGCCCATATCCACCCCGGCGACTTCATAGCCGCGTTTCAGGTCTTCTATATGGCGGGCCATCCATTGATGGGCGCGGTCACCATCTCCGGCGGCGATGGCTTCGGTGATCTCTCGCTGGGCTTGCACGATGCGTTCGCGCGCCTGAGGGGTTGCAAAAATCACCCGCTCCAATGACGCCCCGATAAGCCCGGTGATGGATAATTCCACCACCGCCAAGACCGGATTATCCATGGCCTCGCCCAAGGCCTCGAAAAATTGTTCGGCCGCCCGCACAATGGCTGCGTGATCATCTTCATGAGCGGCGACCAAAGCCTCGGTCACATCCATCAACCGGCCAATCATTTGCGGGCTTGCTTTGGTGGCGGCTATTTTTGCGGCCTCCGGCTCGATGACCGCCAAGGCCTCGAACACTTGCGCGAAACTTACCCCTGAATGTAACAAGGCCCGGGTTGCGTTGCGGGCTAAATTGATCGCATCCGGCGCGCGCACCACCAACCGCTTGGCGGCGCCACGCTCCACCAGCCCGCTTAGTTCCAGCACTCTTAAACCTTCGCGCACCGTATTGCGCGACAACCCAAACATTTTTGACAAGGCTTCTTCTGTAGGCAGCGCCTCGCCGGGCTTTATCCGCCCACTGACAATATCGGCCTCAACCCGCTTGGCGATTTGTCGATAGGCCGGCTCTTTGGCCAGCGGGGAAAAAACATGCGCGCTCATTGGGTTTTCGCAAACAGTTCACGGCCAATGAGCATCCGCCGGATTTCCGATGTGCCTGCGCCAATCTCATATAGCTTGGCGTCACGCAATAATCGCCCGGTGCCATATTCATTGATATAGCCATTGCCGCCCAAAAGCTGGATCGCATCGAGCGCCACTTGGGTGGCTTTTTCAGCGGCGTATAAAATGCACCCGGCGGCATCTTGGCGTGTGGTTTCACCGCGATCACAGGCCGCCCCCACCGCATAGACATAGGCCTTGCAGGCATTCATGCTGGTGTACATATCGGCGATTTTGCCTTGCACCAGTTGGAACGCGCCGATGGGTTTACCAAATTGCTGGCGCTCGTGGATATAGGGCAGGACCATATCCATGGCTGATTGCATGATGCCCAGCGGCCCGCCGGAGAGAACCGCGCGCTCATAATCAAGCCCGCTCATGAGAACGCGCACCCCTTGGTTTAACCCGCCCAAAATATTTTCTTCGGGCACTTCGCAATTTTCAAATACCAGCTCGCATGTGTTGGAGCCGCGCATGCCGAGCTTGTCGAGCTTTTGCGCGGTGGAAAACCCTTTGAAGTTTTTTTCAATTAAAAAGGCGGTGATGCCTTTGGAGCCAGCCTCCGGTTCAGTCTTGGCATAGACCACCAGTGTTTCGGCATCGGGGCCATTGGTGATCCACATCTTATTGCCATTGAGAATATAATGGTCGCCTTTTTTCTCGGCGCGGGTTTTCATAGAGACCACATCGGAGCCTGCCCCCGGCTCGGACATGGCCAGCGCCCCCACATGCTCTCCCGAGATCAGCTTGGGCAGATATTTTTGTTTTTGCGCCTTTGTGCCGTTTAGCGAGATTTGATTGACGCAAAGATTGGAATGCGCCCCATAGGACAGGCCCACCGAGGCGCTCCCGCGAGAAATTTCTTCCATGGCGACAATATGGGCAAGGTAACCAAGACCGGTGCCACCATATTGTTCCGGCACCGTCATCCCCAACAGGCCCAATTCCCCAAGCTGCGGCCAGAGATCCCGCGGGAATTCATTGCTTGCGTCAATCTCAGCGGCCCGTGGGGCGATTTTATCGGCCACAAACCGCGCCACCATGTCGCGCATTTCTTCAATCATGGGGTCGAGCCCGAACTGCATAAATGCTCCTGAATTGCTGATCATGGCAGGGCCTCCTCGGCTGGCGGGGATAAAGGGCTGATTTTGACCCGATTTCCTTTGGATTTAAAATTATATGGACAATCCTATCATAGGATAGTAGGATTGTCCAACAATGTGTTAAGATTTTTGCCCTATTCTATGGTGGCGCTTTCCGGGCACCCGATCTCGCCCCGTTCAGGGCACCGGACGACCCGCCCAAAAGGGGCCGCTGTTAACCCCTCGCCCGGTTAGGGCCCCAGACCATCCGCCCCTTTTGGGGGCGCCCAGATCAAAGGCTTTTCCATGGCGGTTTTAACGTCGACAATCACCCCGCAAGACCAAGGCTTTCAAACCAATGCCACGGCCATGGCCGAATTGCTCGCAACGCTTCGGGACCGTGCCGAAAAAGTTGCCCATGGCGGCGGCGAGAAATATCGCGCGCGGCATTTGAAGCGCGGCAAATTGCTGGCCCGCACGCGCATTGACCGGCTGATTGATCCGGGCACGGCCTTTTTGGAACTGTGCCAATTCGCCGCATGGGATATGTATTCCGGGGATGTCATGGGGGCCGGCATCATCACTGGTATCGGCCAAGTAGAAGGCGTCACCTGCATGATCATCGCCAATGACCCCACAGTCAAAGGCGGCACCTACCACCCCATGACCGTGAAAAAACATTTGCGCGGTCAAGAAGTAGCCTTGGAAAACCGCCTGCCCTGCCTTTATCTGGTGGAATCCGGCGGTGCGTTTTTGCCTTTGCAAGACGAGGTTTTCCCCGACAAGGAACATTTCGGCCGGATTTTTTATAATCAGGCGCAAATGTCTGCCGCAGGCATTCCGCAAATTTCTATCGTCCATGGTTCTTGCACGGCGGGCGGGGCCTATGTGCCGGCCATGTCTGATGAGGCGGTGATTGTGCGCGAACAAGGCACGATTTTTCTCGCCGGGCCGCCCCTAGTGAAGGCCGCCACGGGGGAAGTGGTAAGCGCCGAAGAATTGGGGGGCGGTGATGTCCATACCCGCCTTTCCGGGGTGGCCGATCATCTGGCCGATAATGATGACCATGCGCTTGGTCTGGCGCGGCAGATTGTGCGCAATTTGAACTGGCCCCAAAGCCCCAACAAGATGGCTAAAAAAACCGCGCCCCCGCGCTATAACCCAGAAGAATTGCGCGGCATCGCCCCGATTGATCTTAAAAAACCTTTTGAGGTGCGCGAAGTGATCGCGCGGCTGGTTGATGGCTCTGTGTTTGATGAGTTTAAACCGCTTTACGGCACCACCTTGGTCTGTGGCTTTGCCCATTTGCATGGGCAACCCATTGCCATTCTTGCCAATAATGGGGTGCTGTTTTCCGAAAGCGCCTTGAAAGGCGCGCATTTTATCGAGCTTGCCTGCCAGCGCAAAATCCCGCTGCTATTTTTGCAAAACATCACCGGCTTTATGGTCGGCAAAGACGCCGAAGCGGGTGGTATTGCCAAAAATGGCGCCAAGCTGGTGATGGCGGTTTCCAATGCCACAGTGCCCAAGCTGACATTGATCATCGGTGGCTCTTACGGGGCGGGTAATTATGGCATGTGTGGCCGTG
>JALWRV010000218.1 GCA_027080545.1 Parvularculaceae bacterium | reverse complement strand
TTATGGCGCAAGGCGGTGATCCTACGGGTACCGGTTCCGGCGGTTCTGAGTTACCAGATATACCCGGAGAATTTTATCAGGATGCGGAAAAACTCGCACAGCAAATAAAATTTATTGGGCGCGATTCCAAAGCTGCTCGGGTTGGCTTTTTGGGGCCGGTACCAATTTCAGCGCAACCAGAAAGTCTGGATGGGTTTCTTGTCAACCAGGCCGTGGCTGCATGGGGGTCTCATTGCCAAGGCGTCATGTCGATGGCGCGCACCTCGGCCCCTGATAGTGCCAATAGCCAGTTTTTCTTGATGTTCGGTGATAGCCGTGATGCGCTCGATGCCTCTTATGCTGTTTGGGGGCGCATTGTTGCGGGTGAGCGCAATGCCAGACGGATCAATCGTGGTGAACCGCCAGAGCGTCCAACCCCAATCACCAGAGCGCGTATTGCGGCGGATGTACCGGCGAGCGAGCGCGATCAAATAGAGGTGATGCGTACTGATAGCGACGCTTTCGAACACTATTTAAAGCAGATTGGTGCTGTTACCGACGATGGCTATGTGGATGATTTGTGCGGGATAAAAATTCCCGTTCGTATAAATGGAGAAACCAAACTTTGACCAACCAGATGATTTTAGAGCTTGAAAATGGCACTGTCACAATCGAGACTTACCCGGAGCAAGCCCCGCAGCATGTAGCGCAAATAGAAGAGCTGGCAGAAAGCGGGTTTTATGACGGGCTGGTTTTCCACCGGGTTATTGATGGCTTTATGGCGCAGGCCGGTTGTCCCCATGGCACGGGGACGGGTGGGGCTGATAAGAATATCCCTGCCGAGTTTAACGATGTATCGCATCAACGGGGCATTTGCTCTATGGCCCGGGCACAAGATCCCAATTCAGCCTCAAGCCAGTTTTTCATCTGTCTTGATGATGCGTCTTTCCTCGACAAGCAATATACGGTTTGGGGTAAGGTTGTTGAGGGAATGGAACATGTGGATGCCATCAATAAAGGGGAACCACCAGCCAATCCCACAAAAATAAAATCTTTCCGAAAAGCCAGCTAAGGGCGCGAAAAGCGCCATGCAGCTTGATGATTTTGATTTTGATTTACCGGAAGAGCGCATAGCGCTCTCACCGGCGGTGCCGCGCGATTCTGCGCGCCTTTTGCATGTGGGGACGGGGTTGAGGGATCGCGTCTTTCACGATTTGCCGGAAATATTATCGCCCGGCGATGTGCTTGTGATCAATCGAACCAAGGTCTTGCCCGCCGCTTTAGTGGCCACGCGCCCGCCCCGAGCATCAGGCGGCGGTGGCGCAGCGACCATCGACATCAATCTTCACAAACAATTAGAGGTTAGGGATGCGGGCCCGCAGCGTTGGGCAGCTTTCGCCCGCCCTGCCAAGCGCCTGCGTGTGGGGGATGAGGTTTATTTTGGTGATGGGGGTTTGCGAGCGCATATTGTGGCGCGCCGAGAAGGGGAGGTGGAGCTGGAATTTCCCTACGCCCAAGAGAAATTTGATCAATTGTTGCAACGCTGTGGTCAGCCGCCCTTGCCCCCCTATATTGCGCGAAAGCGTCCCTTGAGCGATCAAGATCGGGATGATTATCAAACCATTTTTGCCAGACAAGCCGGTTCGGTAGCGGCCCCTACGGCCGGGTTACATTTCACACCAGCCCTGATGGAGGCGCTTACCCAAAGGGGCGTGAAATTTGTCGAGGTCATTCTCCATGTGGGGGCTGGAACTTTTCTACCGGTCAGTGTTGACAATATTCATGACCATAAGATGCACGCAGAATGGGGCGAGGTGGATGAGGCAGCGGTACAAGCCATTCGCGCGGCCAAAGAAGCAGGGGGTAAAATCATTGCTGTGGGCACCACCAGTGCCAGATTGCTTGAAAGCGCATCACGCAGCGGTTCTCTACAACCATTTTGCGGCGAGACCGATATTTTCATCACGCCAGGCTTTTCGTTTCAGTGCGTAGATCGCTTGATTACCAATTTTCATTTGCCCCGTTCGACCCTATTTATGCTGGTTTGTGCCTTTTCTGGCCATGAACAAATGCACCGCGCCTATGGTCACGCGATAGAAGAAAAATATCGCTTCTATTCTTATGGGGATGCCTGCTATTTGGAGCCTTATGAACGATAGATTTTCTTTTTCAGTGCGCTTCCAAGACGGCACAGCCCGCACGGGCCTTATTCACACACCGCGTGGCTCCATTCGCACCCCCGCTTTTATGCCGGTTGGGACAGCGGCCACGGTGAAAGCCATGTTGCCGGAAAATGTCAAAGCCACCGGTGCGGATATTTTATTGGGCAACACCTACCATCTCATGTTGCGCCCCACGGCTGAGCGGGTGAACCGTTTGGGGGGCTTGCACAAATTTATGAATTGGTCGGGGCCAATTCTAACCGATAGCGGTGGTTTTCAAGTTATGTCATTAGCGGGTTTGCGTAAAATGACCGAGCGGGGCGTAACCTTCCGCTCGCATATAGATGGCTCGCCTCACGAGTTGACCCCAGAACGCTCTATTGAAATTCAATGTCTGCTTGGCTCCGATATTCAAATGCAGCTTGATGAATGTCCCCCTCATCCCATTGACCGTGAGGGGGCTGATGCGTCTTTGGAAATGAGTTTGCGTTGGGCGGCGCGTTCAAAGATTGCGTTTACGGAAAAATCATCGTCTGGCATGGCGCTTTTTGGTATTGTCCAAGGCTCTGTCTATGAGGATTTGCGGCGTAAATCACTGGATGGTTTGGTGGCACAGAACTTTGATGGCTATTCTATTGGGGGCTTGGCCGTGGGAGAAGGGCAAGAAACCATGTTTGACGTTTTGGAAAAGCTCACCCCGCACATGCCCAAGGATAAGCCGCGCTATTTAATGGGGGTAGGAAAGCCCAGCGATTTGGTCGGGGCGGTGGCCCGCGGTGTGGATATGTTTGATTGCGTCTTGCCAACCCGCTCTGGTCGCCACGGACAAGCCTGGACCAAGCATGGCCCGATCAATATTCGCAATGCAAAATTTAGTGAAGATGAAACCCCTCTTGATGAGACCAGCGATTGCCCGGCTTCCAGAGATTATTCCAAAGCCTATCTTAACCATCTTTTCCGCGCGGGCGAACATTTAGGGCCTATGTTGTTGAGTTGGCATAATTTGCACTATTATCAGCAATTGATGCAACAAATGCGCGCGGCGATAGAGGCTGGGCGGTTTGATATGTTTGTGGCCGACTTTATGGCCGCTCAAGCACGCTCAAAAACTGCGTAAGCAAAAGCGACGGATTTCCTGCCATTCGCTCGTTTAACGGGGTATGGATGAAAAAATGACCAAAATGGCCGCGACTATGAGCCTTGATGTTTCTCAATCCATCGCCCTCAACCGTTTTGGATTGGGGGCCAGGCCCGACTCATTGCGTCCAGACTCATTGAGAGTGGGTTTTGACGCAAAACAATGGTTGCGCGATCAATGTCGCCCCTATTCGACCCAGCCGCTTATCAGGGCGGGGCTACCGGCCAGTGCGACACTTAGCCCACGGCGCAAAGGCAAAAGCGGCAAAGAGCGGCGCGCCCTCTATCATCGTGAGATGATCGCCCGCTATCACCAGCAGATTGAAGCCGAAGATGGGTTTCGTGAACGTATGGTGCGGTTTTGGTCCAACCATTTTACGGTTTCTTGGTTGCCGATGCCGCCACTTTTATCGCTGGTGGGGGCTTTTGAACGCGAGGCTATTCGCCCCCATGTGATGGGCAAGTTTGAGGATCTCTTGCTGGCGGCCACGCGCCATCCGGCGATGTTGGTCTATCTCAACAATCGCACCTCCATCGGTCCCAATGCGCGCGCTGGCAGAGTGCGTAAAAAAGGGCTGAACGAAAACCATGCACGAGAAATCATGGAACTGCACACGTTGGGGGTCGATGGCGGCTATAGCCAAGAGGATGTGATTGCCTTGGCTAAAATGTTGACCGGCTGGACCACGGAAAAAGACAGGGCGGTTTTTCGCTTTGAGCCGAGGATGCATGAGCCGGGAACGCAGACCTTTATGGGCAAGCGCTATTCTCAAAATGGCGCTCTCCAAGGGCAGGCGGCTTTGCTGGATCTTGCGCGCCACCCAGCAACCGCCCAATTTATCGCGACCAAGTTGGCGCGTCATTTTGAGCAAGATGACCCAAGCCCGTCATTGGTGGCGCATTTGCGCAATGTGTTTTTGTCCAGTCAAGGCAATTTGGCAGAACTAAGCGCGGCACTGATTGAGGCCCCCTCTTTATGGCAACCGAATTTGCGTAAATTCAAAACCCCGGAGGAATTGTTGATCTCAGCTTTACGGGCTGTGGGAAGCTTGAACAAAATGCCGGATGAAGCCCTGCTACAATCGGCCAAACTATTGGGGCAAATGCCCTTTTATGCCCCGTCTCCACAAGGGTGGCCGGACCGGGCTGAACAATGGGTAGGGCCGGCGGCTGTTAAGGCGCGGCTTGATTGGGCTAACCGTCTGGCAGAGACCATTCCGGTGGCCATGGCCCCATCAGCTCTTGCCCAGAATCTTATGGGCCCGTTGGTGAGTGCGCGCACTATTAGGGCTATTGGTAATGCTGAAAATCCTCGTCAGGCTCTTACTTTGCTGTTGATGTCACCGGAATTTCAAAGGCGGTGAAATGATGATGAAAACCAATAGACGATATTTTCTTTCTGGTTTGCTGGCGAGCGGGGCGGTGGCTGGCGGGTTTGCCCCGAAAGTTTCTTTTGCCCGCGTAGCCGGAGCGCCCTTTTTCATTTTGCTTAATTTGCGTGGCGGCATGGACGGGTTGCATGGGGTGGTACCGGTGGGGGACCCGAATTATGAGCCATTGCGTAAGAAAATCGCCTTGCGCAAAGATCAAACATTGGCTCTCGATGGGTTTTTCCGGTTGCATCCCTCATTTTCTTTTTTGCACCAAAGTTTTCAAGCAGGTGAGGCGCGTTTATTTCATGCCATTGCGTCGCCCTATCGGGAGCGGTCTCATTTTGATGCCCAGGCGGTGTTGGACAATGGGTCGAATGGTGATCCGGACGGGTTGCGTGATGGGTGGCTTAACCGGGCACTGCGGACCTTTCCAAACTATCAAGGCTTGGCGGTGGGACAAACTGTGCCGCTTATCTTGCGGGGGGCGGGGGATGTGACCTCTTGGGCACCATCAATATTGCCGCAACCGGATCAGGCAACCATTGAGCGCTTGAGCCGCCTTTATTTCGGGGACGGGTTATTGGCCCCGGCGCTGGAAAAAGCTCTGGAGACCGAAGCCTTGACCGAAGGCGAAGGGACAAAAAACCCTCGCAATGAACGCGATAGTGGCGCCATTGCTGAAAATGTAGCGGCATTGATGCGGGCCGATGGGGGGCCGAATATTGCGGTGATTGAAATAGAGCGTTGGGACACCCATGCCTTTCAAGGGGCCGAGACGGGGCAGTTGGCGACACAATTTTCGCGGCTTGATGAACTATTAAAAATTCTGGCGAATAAATTTTCTGCCGATTGGTCCCGCACCTGCATCATGGCGATAACGGAATTTGGTCGTACGGCGGCGGTGAATGGTAATGATGGCACCGATCATGGAACGGGCACAATGGCTATGGTTCTTGGGGGGGCGGTTAATGGGGGAAAAATTGTCACCGATTGGCCGGGTCTGCGCAAGCAGGATTTATATGAACAAAGGGATTTGCGCCCGACCCTTGATCTGCGGGCGCTGGCCAAGGGGGTGTTGGGGGATCATTTGCATCTTTCTCGCAAAGACCTTGATGAAAATATTTTTCCCGAAAGCAGTGCCGTTAAACCTCTTAAGGATATTATCAAAGCCTAAAACCTTTAAGATTTTTCGTTGAGCAGACGCACCTCGCGCTGGGGGAAGGGGATTTGGATATTGTGTTCCTTCAACGCGTTCCAGATGAGGAAAAGCACATCGGAAGAATATTTGTTTTCGCCATCATCAAGCCCATTAACCCAAAACTCGACACAAAAATTGACGCCGCTATCGCCGAAACTGACCAGCTCTACATCGGGCTTTTCCGGTTCGCTTAATATATCCGGGTGCGCGGCAACGGCGCTGCCGACAATGTCGGGGATTTTATTGATATCCGTATCATAAGAGACGCTAAAATCCACGGAATAGCGGTTGGCTGAGCCGCTATCGGAATAGTTGATGATGCGGGTGGTGATGAAATCTTCATTGGGGACCACAATCCACTTGCCATCAAAAGTTTCCAATATGGTTGCGCGGGACATCATCTTGACGATACGGCCGCTCTCGCCCCCATCCAATTCAACAAAATCGCCTACGGTTGCTTGGCCCTCTAGGAGCAAAATAATACCGGAAACAAAATTAGAAGCGATGGATTGAAGGCCAAAACCGATACCCAAACCAACCGCCCCGCCCAATACCGCCAGCGAGGTTAGAGGCAGTTCTAAAATATTCATTATCGCAATGAATACGGCCCCGAAAATGACAATCTGCAAGGCCTTGGCGGCAAGCTCGCGCACTGAAGAGCGCATATTCTCCCGCGAGCGCACATAATTGCCCCCACGCTCGTTGGACCAAGAGCCAAGCCAGAACAAAACTGCGCCGGCTACCGCGCCAACAATCAGCTTGTCCAGAGAAAGGCCGACCAGTGGCACAGTGATGGCGGCAAGTTGAGTTTGAATGGCGGGTAAGACGCCAAGCGCATAGAGGGCAGCCAGCGGCAGCAGAAAAAATTTGCCAATGGTTTTCAGGAATGGGGCGTAGATGATTTTATTGACCAAGATACGCGCGGCAAGAAAGATGAAAATACGTTTGCCAAAACCGATAAGGCCGCCGGCCCCGAATAAAGAGCGGGTGATCTGTTCACCGGCGGCGGTAAAGCCATAGGCGAGAATGGGCAGCAATAGTGGCAAAAAGATCAGGCAAAAGCGACGAAGCTGGGCAAGCCATGCGCGGTCTTCTTCCGGAGGAGCGATGAGTTTTTTGATGCGGGGATTGAGAAATTTGCTGGCAATCATGGCTAGAATGAAGGATAGCGCCAATAATCCTAATTGGGCATAGGCCGCTGGGGAGGTTGCCCATTCAAGGGCGATCTCTTTTGCTTTTAATAAATTGTCTTGCAAGAATTCCATTCTGACACCCCGCTGCGATGAAGGGTAGAGCCTAGAGCTGTTCGGGTTTGAGCTTCAATATGCTTGTGTTGGGGCGGATTTTGAGAGGCATATAGGTTTGGTTGGGGGCTTTTGGCCCTTTCCGTCTGTTGGTATTGCTGCCGCGCGCGGGGGAGGAGGCGTGTTGAGAGTTGGGTTCTATTGTTTTCATCTTTCGAGGTTTGGCTTACGCCGAGCACCTCTTAGATGAGTTTGGTGATGATATGTCGTGGGCAATCCTCGTCCTTCGACAAGCTCAGGGTGAGGATTGGGTTTGTTTGCGAGAACAGCCAGGCTATCGGGAGAAGGGACCAGAGTTGATGACGATCTTTCTTTTTTCCATCCTTCGAACCACCCCGGGCCGAAAGGCCGGGCGCAAAAGTGCAACAGGTTCGACAGGGTTAATTGGAAGGGATAAACTCACCACCCTAAAAATGGTGAGCCCAACAGGATTCGAACCACCCCGGGCCAAAGGGCCGGGCGCAAAAGTGCAACAGGTTCGACAGGGTTAATTGGAAGGGATAAACTCACCACCCTAAAAATGGTGAGCCCAACAGGATTCGAACCACCCCGGGCCAAGGGGCCGGGCGCAAAAGTGCAACAGGTTCGACAGGGTTAATTGGAAGGGATAAACTCACCACCCTAAAAATGGTGAGCCCAACAGGATTCGAACCTGTGACCTACTGATTAAAAGTCAGTTGCTCTACCAGCTGAGCTATGGGCCCCCAACAAAGGGAAGCGGATAGATAGGCAAGTCCCAAGCCGAGGTCAATGGCAAAATCATCGCTTAAAAATCCACTATTTCCGCCGATTTTATGAGGATTCAGGGGGCTGGAAGCCCTGTTTGGTGTAATTCGTGCAATTATTCGGTGTATTTCCCGATTTGGGCTATTAACGCCTTGTTTTTGGTGGATTTTATGAAAAAGACGATTTTGATAGGCACCGGTAATATTGCCGCCGCCCATGGGGAGGCCTTGGCGCTTACCCCGGGGGTGACGATTGCCGGGGTGCTGGACCAAAATCAAGGTCGTGCGGAAAGCTTCGCGCGCAAGCATAATATCCCGCAAATTTATCCCAGTCTCGAATCAGTTTGTGCCAGCCAAGCCATTGATTGCGCCCATGTGTTGACCCCGCCGCCTTTTCATCACAGCGTGGCCATCCCCTTGTTGCAAGCCGGGATCTCCCTATTGTCGGAAAAGCCTTTGGCTGATAATCCCGATCATGCCATGGCCATGGTCGCGGCGGCTCGAAAAAGCAAAACCCCCTTGCGCACCAATCAGAATTTTATTTTCCATCCGGCCCATCTGCGTCTGAAAAAAGAGATTGCGGCCAATCGCATTGGTCCCTTGCGCCGGGGGCAGGCGCGCTATGTGATGCCTTTGCGCCAGCTTGCTGCCCGCCAGTTTGGTCATTGGATGTTTGCGTCGCCACTCAACCTCCTATTGGAGCAGGCGATCCATCCTTTAAGCCAGCTTGATGATTTATTCGGACCATTGACCTTGGCCTATGTGAAAGCGAGCGTCCCGCAAGAGGTGGCAAACGCTATCGCGTTGGTGACCCAGTGGGATATTGGTTTTTCATCACCGAGCGGCCCAGTGCATATACAGATGGCCTTGGGCGAGAGTTTCCATGATTGGTCTTTGGATGTGTTGGGGGATGATGGGTGCCTTAAAGCGGATTATTTGGCTAATCGGGTGAGCTGTGCCCGCCCGGGGGCCTATCTTGATGTCATGGAAGATCTGCGCAGCGCCATGGCGCAAGGGTTTGATATGATGGGGCAAAGCCTTGTTGAAACCGGGCGTTATTTTGCCGCGCAAGCGCGGGTGATCAAACGGGCCGATCCGTTTTTTCGTTCTATTCGTGCATCGGTGGAAGATTTTTACCAGGCCCTCGGGGCGAATGAGCGTGCGGGTTCGGGGCATGATTTGGATGGCGCGCGCGGGGCAAGGCTGGTGGCGCTGTGTCAGGACATTGCTGATGCGACCCCTTCTGTTAAACGCCCCAAGCCCCCACGGTCTTGGCAGCCCGGTAAAGAGGTTGATTGTGTGGTTTTGGGGGGCACGGGGTTTATTGGGCAGGCCTTGGTGCGGCGCTTGGTCAGCGCCGAAAAAAATGTCCGTGTTATCGCCCGCAATGTGGATAATCTTTCCGAGGATTTTGTCCATCCGCTGGTGGAGGTTGCGCAAGGCTCTGCCAGCGATACGGCATTTTTGAAACAGGCTTTTGACAAGGTGCCGGTGGTGATTAATTTGGCCCATGGGGGTGGGGGCGAGACTTATGAACAGATAAAACAGGCGATGATGGACGCGGCTATGAATGTTGCCGAAGCGGTCAAGGCCACGGGGGTTCAAAAACTGCTCCATGTTTCTTCCATCGCGGCTTTATATTTAGGCGATGAAGAAAAGATCATCACCCATGAGACGCGGGCAGATGAAAAGGCAGATGAGCGGGCTGATTATGCGCGGGCTAAAGCGGCTTGCGAACGGGCCTTGATGGCAGCATGGGGGAGCGAAAAACTGCCAGTTAGTCTTTTTCGCCCCGGCGTGGTGGTGGGGGCGGGGACCTCACCCTTTCACAGCGGTGTTGGCCTGTATAATCGCGAGCGTTATTGTCTGGGATGGAACGGGGGGAAAAATCCGCTGCCATTCATTCTGGTTGATGATGTTGCCGATGCTTTGCTGAACGCGGCCTTTAGGGTGCCCATGGGAAAGCTGAATGGCGAGTGTTTCAATTTGGTGGGGGATGTGCGCCTTACCGCCAGCGCCTATACGGCGCTTTTGGCCAATGAGACGGGCAGGCCCCTGAAATTTCGCGGACAAAATATCTGGCTGCAACAGGCGGGTGAAGTGAGCAAATGGCTGGTCAAAAAAATTGGCGGTCGTGATGCGCCTTTTCCTTCCATGCGTGATTTGCGCTCACGGGGCATGGTAAGCCCCTTCGATACGGCATTTGAAAAAAAAGTGCTTAAATGGACGCCGGTCGCTGATTATGAGCGATTTGTGGATAAAGCGATAAGGGTGCATGTGAAGTGAGGCGTCTCTATCATATTTTTTCAACCCTTAAAGTGGGGGGGCCGCAAAAGCGTTTTGCGACAATAGTAGACGGATCTATAGGGGTGGATGGGCTTTCGGGCTATGAACATTATGTGAGTGCGGTTGACGAGAATTATGCGGCACTATCTTTGATAAAAAATCGTGATCGGGTGCATATTCACCCGCTGAATTTGGTTAAAAATACCAGCCTATCGGCTGACAATTTGAGTATTATTGGTGGTGCGATTAAAGCGCTCAATCCGGATCAACTATTGACCTATAATTGGGGTAGCATTGAGGCAGCGCTGTGTTTGCGGCTGGGTCTTTGGGGCACGGGGGGGCTTTCCCATTTGCATTTTGAAGATGGGTTTGGGGCCGATGAAACCGTAGAGCGGCAAAAAAGACAAAGGGCGTGGATGCGTCGGTTTGCACTTTCGCGCGCCTCTAGCAAAATTGTCGTGCCGTCACAAAGTTTGCAGCGGTTGGCAACGCAGCAATGGGGGTTCTCATCAAATAAAATTATTCACATAGACAATGGTATTGACCTTGTGCATTTCACCCCGGGTTCTGTTAAAAGTGATGGCCGTCTAACCATCGGCACGGTTGCCGCTTTGCGGGCGGAAAAAAATCTGTTTCGTTTGATTGACGTGGTGGCGATGTTGCCGCGCGAAACCACGAGGCTGATGATTGTGGGAGAGGGGCCAGAGCGCGCATCCTTGCAAGCCCATGGGGCGCGTATGGGGCTCATGATAGATTTTCTTGGTCACAAGCCGGATCCGGCATCCTATTATCAACAGATGGATATTTTTGCGCTGACCTCTGATACAGAGCAGATGCCGCTTGGGGTGTTAGAGGCTATGGCTTGTGGCTTGCCCATCGTGGCGACGGATGTGGGTGATGTGGCTGCCATGGTCTGTGAAGACAATAAAGCCTTCATCAAGAAGAGGGGGGATGACCCGGCGCTGGCTGAAGCGATTGAGATATTGCGCGCGGACCCTCAAGCGCGACAAAATATTGGGCGGTTGAACCGCGCCAAAGCCGCGCAACATTATTCCCTTCAAAAAATGCTTGCGGCCTATGAGGCGCTTTTTCAGGGGCAAGGGTTTGAGGGGCGGGTAAGGTAGATGGCATGAAGTTTCATCTCTTGAATAAATCAATATCGGAAATATTGTCCTATTGGACGCCCCTATCCGAGGCGGGGGCATCAAGCTTTTTCCAAAGCCGGTCTTATGTGGCGGCGCTATTGAAAGAAAGCCCAACCCCTTTGCGCCTGTTGGTGGGGGAGGTGCAGGGACAGACCATGCTATTGGCGCTGTTGGGTGAGAAAAGCAGATTGGGTTGGCGCTCCTTGGTGCTGAATGAAAGTGGTGATGAGTCTTTGGATGTTATTTACGGGGAATATAATGATTTTCTGCTGCATCGGGAGGCACCGGAAAATATACGGGCCGCAGCGCTGGCCTATTTGCTCAAACAGCCGGGCTTTGATGCTGTTATCGCCCGCAATAGTGTTGCATCGCTTTATCAAGCGGCAGGACAGCTCCCGCCTTCAATAAAATGTGATGCTTATCTAAAGCAGCATAGCTGGATCATTGATCTGGAAGGAGCCATGCAGGCCGACGATATGGCGTTCATGGATCATGTGAGCGCCAATAGACGCCATCAAATGCGGCGCTCTTTGAAACTCTATGGGAAGCGCGGCGCGGTGGTGGTTGAAGAGGCGCAGGAGGCGAGACAGCGGCAGCGCTTTTGGCGGGAATTGGCGCAATTGCACCAGCAGACATGGGAAGCGCGCGGTGAGCCGGGGGCTTTTGCCCATGAGGCGTTTGGACATTTTCACGAAAGGCTGATGAGCGAAGCGCCGACGCATATTTCATTATTGCGGGTGGCAGCAGGGGATCAGACAATCGGCATTCTTTATAATTATCGCTATGGTGATCATCTCTATCAATATCAGGCGGGGTTTGCCTATGAGGAGGATAATCGCCTGAAGCCTGGCCTGTTGGTACATGGCTTGGCAGCGCGATATTATGCGGCACAGGGGGTTCGCCATTATGATTTATTGGCAGGCGATCAACCTTATAAAAAATCTCTGGGGCGTAAGGCGGCGCATTTGGTTTCTTTTGAATTGGCGAAAGAGGGGGCAAAATATCGATTGCGGCAGGGGGGTAAAGTGCTGCGCGATCTTAGTCGGCCTGTGTTTGCAAAAAAGCGTCAAACATGATCATCGACCATAATTCTTGACCATAATTCATCTGCCCTGTTTTGTGTTTTGCGGCCATGGTGCGGATATTTTTTTCTTTAAAAAAGCCGCTCTCGCGCCAATGGGGGGAGGCAAGCAGGGTGTTTACCAGATGATTTTGGTCCCCCCGCAACCATCGGTCTATGGGCATGTCGAAGCCTTTTTTCGGTCGGTAGAGAATGTCTTTTGCTAATCTACGGTTTAAGGCGCGTTTCAAAAGGGGTTTGCCTTGTCCCGCGTGAAGCCTATCGCGGCGGGGCAATTGCAGGGCCCATTCCACCAATTCATGGTCAAGAAATGGCACGCGCAATTCGAGTGAAGAGGCCATGGCCGCCCGGTCTGTTTTGACCAACATGCGCCCGGACAGCCAGCTTTTTAAATCGCAATATTGGGCGGCTAAGAGCGGGTCAGCGCAATCGGCTTCGTGGAAAAGGGTTTGAAATAAAGTGACGCAGGGTTGATCGGTTTCGTCCATATCCAGCATGTCATGCACGCGCTCGGGTAAAATCGCCGATACGGCGCGCAAATAGGCCTGGGAAGACTCTTCCGCGAGACTTTGTAAGGTGGTGCGTAGGCGTAAAGGTCGGGGGGCGCGATCAAGCTTTGGATAGGCTTGGCCAAGGGGCTTGAAGATTAATCGACGCATGAACGAGGGGAGCAGGTCGCGCATTTTTTCTTCCGCGGCAAAAAGACGATAGCGCCGATAGCCCGCAAACAGCTCGTCCGCGCCGTCACCGGAAAGGGCGACGGTTACATATTTACGCGCAGCACGGCAAACCTCTATGGTTGGCAGGGCAGAGCTGTCGGCAAAGGGCTCGCCATAGGTCCGCGCTGCGTCCAATATCATCGCCTCATGGTCAAGGGTAATCGTCTGTTGGAAATGTCTGGTGTGATATTGCTGGGCTACACTTTGTGCAAAATCCCCATCATCATTCGGCGTATCGGGGAAAGAAATGGTGAAGCTGGTTGGTGGCTGGTCGCTATGAAGTGCCATTGAGGACACAATCGCGCTTGAATCCACGCCGCCAGATAAAAATGCCCCCAAGGGCACGTCAGCCATGGTTTGAGCCATCACCGCCTTGTCGAGACGGCTCAGCAGCTCTTCTTCGTTGGCCAGTTGTGTGCCGCCCAGTTTTGGGCGCCAATAGGGCTGTGGTACTGGTAGTTTTTTTATCGCCTGTTCTGCGGAGATGGACAAAAAGCAGGCGGCTGGCAGGCGATGGATGTGTTGATAGATGGTTTGCGGGTCCGGCACATAGCCAAGGGTGAAATAGGCTTTAATGGATGCGGGATCGAAGGCGCGATCAAACTTTCCGCTGGCCAGCATGGCGCTCATTTCAGAGGCGAAAACCAACCACCCATCTGCGCTTAATCCATAATAGAGTGGTCGCTCGCCCATTCGGTCACGGGCGAGAAATAACCGCCTTTGTTGTTGGTCCCAAATAGCAAAGGCGAACATGCCGGATAGGGCGTCGAGGGTTTTTTCTTGTTGCTGTTCAAAAAGTTCCAATAGCACTTCGCTATCGCATCTCGTGGTCAAGGGTAGCCCATAGGTTTTGCCTAAAGCGCGATGATTATAAATTTCGCCATTGAAACTCATTACATGACGGTTGGATTTGCTGGTCATGGGCTGTGCCCCATGCTCAAGGTCAATGATGGCTAGACGCAAATGGCCAAGGGCGATGCCGGGGGCTTGAAAGACCCCGTCCCCATCTGGGCCGCGATGGGCGATGGCATGCATCATGGCGCGCAATTTGCCCATGTCCGGGGCCCGCCGCCCCTGCACATCCAACATCCCAACAATGCCGCACATGGGCTAGACCCCCAATAGACGTGACAGAAAAACGGGAAAGGCCATCAAGATGAGGCTGGCAACCAGCAAGCGATAGGTCCATGGGTTGAGGGAGATGGGGGGGAATTTTTGTTCTTGAATGTCGACCATGCCGCGATCTGCCCATTTTTTAGCCACCGCCAGCATGGTAGCCAATAATATGACGGTGGCGCCCCCATAAAATAGCGCCGTGTGAAGATAGGTAACGTGGCTTAAGATCAGGCCGGTAATTAGGGACAGCGCCATGCCTAATAAAATAAATAAAGCCCGTTCGCGCCATGGCTGAAAATAAAGCCAGCCCATGATTATTGCTGCCACGATATTGGGCAGGGCGAAGGCGACAAAGGGAGGCAAGTCTGGTGTGAACAGGGCCATGGCCAAGAGAAGGCTTAAGGGAAAAATCATGGCTCGACAAAAATTTGGCCCCAGCAAGGTCAATAGGCCCGCCCCGACGAGGCCGATCAAACAAAGCTGTTCAGCAAAACCAAACCCGACCGCATGGGAAATGAACCAAGCGGCCCCCATCAGGTTGATGACCAAGAGACCGGGAATATAAGGCCCGATGATCAAGCCGCGTAGGCGTGGGCGGAGCAAAAACGCTAAGACAAGGCTTCCCGGCAGCACCAGAAATCCCGGCCAATGAAAGGTGGTGTTAGACCAGCCAGAAATCAGCGCTCCGATTTGTTCCGCATAGGCAAAAACCAGCAGGCTGAAATAGAAAAACAGTCCCAGTCCGATGGCAATATGGGCCGCAACCGGTTCATTCAATTTTGGTGCAAGGGTGGCAGATCTCGTCATATTTTCCTCAAGGCAGGACCGCCTGTTCGAGGCGGTTAATTCACATTTTCCAGCATGCACCTGATTTTCCCAATTTTACCTTAATCAATGGGTTAATATTTGCTGCCCTAGCGGATGCTTGCGATTTGCGGTTTGGCACGCCATAAGGTTTTTGTTGGGGTTAAGAATCTGGGTGGGCAATGGAAGAAATCCAACCATATATCAATCGGATAGCGGAAGAGGCAGAGGGTTTGCTTGAATCCTGGTTGCCGGTGGATAAGCAGCTTAAAACCAAGGCCGAGCAGCGTTTGCGCCGCGCCATGCGGGCGGCGGTTTTGGGCGGTGGCAAGCGATTGCGGGCCGCATTGGTTGTTATCGCCGGTGATCTGTTCGGTTTGCCACGGCCCATAGGGGTGGAAATCGGGGGAGCCATTGAGCTGATCCACGCCTATTCCTTGGTGCATGATGATTTGCCCGCCATGGATGACAGCGCCGTGCGCCGAGGGCAGCCCAGTATCCACAAGGCCTATGATGAAGTGACCGCGATTTTGGTGGGAGACGGGTTGCAGGCCCTAGCCTTTGAACGGCTGAGCCTGATCGAAGGGTTGGCCGCCATTGCGCGCCTTGATCTGGTCTGCCTATTGGCCCGAGCCGCTGGCGAGCGGGGCATGGTCGGTGGACAGATGGTGGATATGGCGCAACCAGAAGGGCCTGAAGACCTGTCCCCAGATGAGGCGGCGATCCGCCATTTGCAAGCGTTGAAAACCGGGGCTTTGATCGAGGTTTCCTTGATTATGGGGGCGCGGGCCGGAGGCGCGACACCGGAACAGTTGCAGGCCCTTTCGGCCTTTGGCCATGATATCGGGTTTGCCTATCAAATTGTTGATGATTTGCTGGATCATCGCGGGGATGCAGAAGCACTTGGAAAACCGGTCGGACAGGATAAAGCCAATGAGAAGCCGACCTATGTTGAAATGTTCGGCGAAGAAGCGGCACGCCAGCGCGTACACATGCTGCATCAACAGGCTTGCGCGCATTTATCTCTTTTTGGCGAAGGCGGGGATCGGCTAAAGCAATTGGCAGGGTTGTTTATACAGCGCTCTTTTTAAGGAAAGCATTTTAGACGAGAGCAGCCTTAGCCGTTTTGGATCATCATTTCGCTTTCGTCGGCTTCCGCCACGCGCTTTTTTTGCATCATGCTTAAGCGTTGCATTTTGCGGATATCCGAATGGGAAACCTTAAAGGCGGAATCGACCCAATGGCCAACAATATCCATCATTTCGCTTTGATCCAACGCAAATGAGCGCTTGCGCGATTCAATCACCGAGCGATAGGTATTATATTTTTTATCCATGCGGGCGATGAAAGTTTGTAATTCTTCTTCACCGCATCCGGGCTCGGCCAAGATATCAACCACACCCCATTCGTGCAGTTCTTCGGCCTTGTACAAGGCGCCGCCAAAAATCATCGCTTCGGTTTTTTGCTGGCCAATTTTGCGGCGTAAGAAACTATAGGCTCCCATGCCGGGGAACATGCCAAACAAGACTTCCGGCAGGCCCATCATGGTGCCGCGTTCTGCAACCATGAAATCACAAGCCAAGGCACATTCTAATCCGCCTCCCAAGGCATCTCCGGTGACTAGTGAAATGGAGATAATCGGCAGGTCGAAATTTTTATAAGTATCGTGGCAGGCCAAAATGCAGGCTGTGGCATAGGCCGCCAGTTTTTCACGGTCATTTTCGTTGATACATTTTACAAACATTTCCAAATCGCCGCCAAAGCTGAAAATGGATTTTTTCAGAGATTTGAAAATATAATAGCGAAACCAGAAATCCTCTCCCTCAGGCCGGGGTAGGTTGCGGGTTCGACGCAGGCCGGAGAATATCCGCAAAAATTCATCGACCAGGGGCTCGGTGACATTGGCATTGCGCTGATGGGTAAACGCGCAGGTCAGCGAACGCTGGTCCGGGTCGTGAAAAACCGCCAAATCGGTGAGTTTCGATGGTTCCAGCTCGGCCTGCCAATCATCGCGGCCTTCATTGGAAATTATTTCCAGTGCGGGAGTTTGCTCGATAGAATTTGAACCGTACTGATTGTCGTCATTGCTCATTGGTTAACGCCGCGATTGTTTAAACACTCCCAACAAATACATTGTTGCTGCAAAACAGCCCCCATCTCAAGCGATTTTTCAGGTAAATCGTGGTTCACCGGCAATTAATCATATTTTGCTACACCTATGGCGTTAACCATTTGCCAAATTTGGCGGATTTTCAGCGTTGGATGTGTAATGGCCGTAATATTTGTTGTCGATGATCGACAGACCAACCGCAAAATATTAACGCGGTTGGCTGAACAGCTGGATGATGACAATGATGTGATGTCTTTTTCCTGTGCGCAGGAGGCATTAGATCAGGTCGAGTCCATTACCCCTGATCTGGTGGTTACAGACTATTCGATGCCGGGAATGAACGGGGCTGAATTTATCGCCCATATGCGTAAAAACCCCGAGACTGAAAAAGTGCCGATCATCGTCGTATCCACCTATGAGGATCGTTCTTTTCGGTTGCGGGCTTTTGAAGCCGGGGCGACGGATTTTCTGCGCACCCCCATCGACCATTTTGAATTTCTTGCCAGAGCGCGAAATTGTTTGGAATTGCGGGCGCATCAATTATTGCTGCAAGACCGGGCTACATCGCTCGAAGACGAGCTGACAACCGAGCGCCAACGCCACCAGAAGGCCATGCGTGATAATGCCCAACGCATCGTTGCTATGGCGGATGCGACCCCGGCCATCCTCTATGCTATGGACCAGGAAGGTCAAATCTCGTTTGCCAACCATGCGGCCACGTTGTTTTTCGGGGACCAGTTGGAGGCTCATGCGCTGCAGCAGATGAATGCCCGTCGCGAGGCGCTGAGCAAGGCCGGCCAAGGGGGGGAAGACCCTGAGATGATTGAGGAAAGTCTGGTCGGGGCCAATCAGGAAAACTGCACTTTTTTGACCCGGTTTAGTCATTACCAAGACCCGGAAACCGGGCGCGCCATGGTGCTGGTGGCGATGACAGATATTTCGGCACGTAAAGAAATGGAAGAGGCCTTGGCAATCGCCCGCGATGGCGCGGAAGCTGCGAGCCGGACCAAGTCGGAATTTCTATCCAATATCAGCCATGAATTGCGCACGCCTCTGCATTTGGTGGTGGGCTTTTCCAGTCTTGTGGTGAACGAGATTCATGGGCCCGTGGGCGATAGTAAATATCAAGACTATGCCGCCGAAATTCTCAATGCCGGTAAACGTCTTGAAAAAATAATCAATAATATGATCCGTTATTCGTCGATTGAATTTGATCAGGTTGAGCTGCATTTGGAATCTTTGATGCTTTCGGATGTTATTGAGCAGGCGCGTCAGGAAGCGAAGGCTGAAAATTTTGGCACAGAAGTGCAATTTGAAGAAGATTATGATCAATCTATCAAATTGAAAATTGATTATGAACTGACCCGTCAAGCTTTGTTTGAAGTTCTCACCAATGCTTTGACCTATTCACCACCTGATGGGTTTGTGCGTATTACCAGTGAAGAGGATGAGGAAGGGTTGCGGTTGCGTATTCATTCCGATGGTCCGGGTATCTCGGCGGCCTTACTGGAAACCATCACATCGCCCTTCGGTATTGGTGTGGTCGATACCAAAACAAAAGGGCGACAAGGTATTGGCCTTGGTCTGCCGCTGGCGATCCGCATGATGGAGGCGCAAGGGGCGCGTCTGGATGTGGAATCCGAGCCGGATCAAGGGGTCGACGTTATCTTTAGCTTCCCGAAAGACAAAATCCTCGGCCATGAAGAGCCCGAAGAGCAAAAGGACATTTTGTGGGGAGAAATGTCGTGATAGCTCGGATGCGCGCCATTCAAAGAAAAATCAGGCAAGCGGTAAAGGCCAACCCTTCAGAAAATGCGACCTATCGTAATCGCTTAGCGTTGCTGGCGGTTTTTTGGCTATTTATGATTTTCGGTAAACAATGGGTCCACGATCCTGATCCAAATATGAAGTTACTAGCGTGGGGTCATCTGATCAGCCTCGTCCTGACCATTGCGGCGCGGATTTGGTTCCTGCGCTCTCCAAAACGCAACGATGTTCGGTTGGTGATCTTGATTTTGATCGACTGTTACACCGCTTCGGTTGCGATCGCCTATGGGGGCGGGGCGGGTATTCCGTTTATTTTTGCCTATCTGTGGGCTTCTTTTGGTAATGGCTTTCGCTTTGGGGTGCCGATGTTGCGCAATGGGGCGATTATCGGGGTTATCAGCTTCTTAGCGGTGGCGTCGGTTACGCCCTATTGGCGCGAGCGGCCGGAAGTAGCCATCATGGTGTTGTCGATTTTGGTTATTTTGCCGGCCTATGCGGTGGGGCTTATTCGCCAGCTTGAACGTGCCATTGCGGGGGCTGAAGCCGCCAGCGTTGCCAAGTCAAAATTTCTGGCGATGATGAGCCACGAACTGCGCACCCCGTTGAACTCGATCATCAATCTTTCCATGATGTTGCCAAATAAAGGTAATTTCGATGCCGATCAAGAAGCCATGAGCATGGCGATTACCCAATCGGGCGAAGAGCTGTTGGAAATGGTCGATAATGTTTTGCAGGTTGCTCGCGCCGAAGAGCAAATCGCGGCGGCACCACCTGAAATGGTGGATCTTTATGAAATCGTTAAGTCCGTGGATTTGAGCTTGCGGCCCCTGGCGTTTCAAAAAAAATTGCAACTGCAATTTCGTATTGACAGTGCCCTTGAGGAATATGTGGAAAGCACAGGGGCGCATCTGAAAAAAATTATGATGAATTTGGCAGGCAATGCCATCAAATTTACCGAAACGGGTGGCGTTTATGTGTTGTTGTCGCGGGCGGGTAATGAAGAAATCCCTCGCTTGCGTATTGCCGTTCAAGATACCGGTCCGGGCATACCAGAAGAACGGCGCAGTGCTATTTTTCAACGGTTTCAACAGCTTGATAATGCCAAAAATAATCAGCTCGGCGGTGTTGGTTTGGGATTGGCCATTGCTTCGGACCTCGTGGTTGCTTTGGACGGGCAGTTGCGTCTTGATACAAATTATACAGATGGGACGCGTTTTGAAGTTGATTTGCCCCTGCGGCCTATGAGCAAAATTGGCGAGGTCAAACCCGTTCGCTCTCCGGTCTTTATTTTTGGCGAAGGGGATAGTCAGCAATTAGAGCAGTTTTTGAACACGGTCCATGTTAGCTTTACGCGTATTCCCGATAATTATTCGGAAGTTGAGTTTTGTGATCGGTTGCGTGCGGATGCGGCTTTGGTGTTTATTCAAGGGGCGGCGCGTTTCAGCCTGTTGAAGAAAATGAGCAAGAGTGATTGCTTTCAGAAATCTTTTTTCATTGAAATGTTGGCCCCTGAAGATGAACCGATCAATGATTTTCCCTTCTTGATGAGCCTGCAAAAGGATGATGCGGTGGGCTTGCGCAAGGTGATTAATTTTGCGGCCATCTATGAAAGCCATGATGCTGAGACAGAGAGCAATTTTGAAAATCTGACAATATTGGTGGCCGACGATAAAAAAACCAATCTCGAAGTTGCGCGGCGCATTTTGCAGTCGCTCGGGGCAAAGGCTGTGCTCGCCACAAATGGCGAGGAAGCCCATGATTTGATGGCGCGTGATGATGGGGTGATTGATCTGGTGTTGATGGATGTGAATATGCCGGTTGTGGATGGCATTGAAGCGACAAAGCTGATCCGCGCAGGTGAAGCGGGGGGCAAGCGTGTGCCGATTGTCGGGTTGACGGCAGACATTACCGAAGAGGGTATCGAAAAATGTCATCAGGCGGGCATGGATGGGGTGATGCACAAACCCCTCAGGGTGAATGAGTTGAGGAATTTATTGCAGGAGACACAGATGTTAAAACCCCATGAGACCAAGAAAAGTGACGTGCCGAGATCTGACGATAATGTTTTGGATTTGCCACGCCTACAGGAATTAGCGTCGCTCGATCCCGATGGGGCGTTTATCAATGAGGTTGCTCATACTTTTTATGATGATGCTCTTGATATTTTAACCCAGGCCCGCGAGGCGGTGGATAGGCGGGATGTCACCGCCCTG
>JALWRV010000217.1 GCA_027080545.1 Parvularculaceae bacterium | reverse complement strand
CGGGTACATAGTCGAGGGCGAGGGCGTCAAATAGAGAGCGAAACGCCGCTTCTTCGCGAGGTTGGTCAAAATAGGCCTCAAGACACCAAGCGCTTTCATCATCTTCGGCGATGGGATCGAGCTTTTGTAAAGCCACCGCATTCGCGGGTGGATAGAGCATCTCGTTCAAGCCCATTAAGAGCTGTTCCAGATCGGGTTTGGCCATGGCGCGCCATACGGCCTTTACCTGTGTCATCCAATAATTGCTCCGAACCTATTGTTCTACGGGGGCTGTTGCTTCTGTGCGTAATTTTTCAATTAAAGGAAGCAGGGTGCGTTCCCAAGTTTCCGGGGTGATGGGGCCCACTTGTCGATAGCGGACACGGCCTTTGGCATCGATGACGAAGGTTTCTGGGGCCCCAGTGACCCCAAAATCAATGACCGTTCGTCCTGGGGTGTCGACCCCGACTTGGAGATAGGGATTACCAAAGCGTTGCAGCCATTTAGCCCCTTGTTCCGGCGTGTCTTTCCAGTCAATGCCATAGAGGGGAATGGTTTGTTCGCGTGTTAGCTCCATCAAAAACGGATGCTCGATCATGCAGGCCTGACACCAAGAGCCAAACACATTGATTAAATGCACCTCGCCGGGCAAATCTTGAGCGGACAGCCCCTTTTCAGCATTGGCAACCGGGGGCAGGTCAAATGCGGGGATCGGGTGATCGACCAGTACCGAAGGAGTTAATTCCTTGTCGATGGAAAGTCCGCGCAGGGAAAATCCGGCGAGACCGAGAAAAAGAATGAGGGGTAAGATCAACAGCCAACGGGACATTTAACGCAATACCTCATCAAGAAACTCTAGGAAATTGCGCCACGAGCGATGATCTGCCGCTTCGCTATAGACGGTACCGAATGTGGGATCATTGGCTTGCTTATTGGTAAAGGCGTGGAGTGTGCCCCCGAAAACAAGGGCCTGCCAATCGGCTTTGACTTTGGTCATTTCATCGGCAAAGGTCACGAGGTCTTTCGGCGTGGCGAGCGGGTCGTCATAGCCATGATAGATCATCACTTTGGCTTCAATTTCTTTATCTTTGAGATTGTCTGGAGCGCCTAAAATGCCGTGAAAAGCCGCAACCCCTTTGACCGGGGCTCCGGCGCGGGCCATGTCCAGCACGCATAAGCCGCCAAAACAATAGCCACACATGGCGAGATGGTCTGATTGCACATAGTCGAGCTTTTGCACCGCCTCAATGGCGGCCATCAACCGTGCTTGCAACAGGCCGCGATCTTGCACCAGCGGGGTCATAAGCGCTTCACATTCAGCATTGTCATGGCCGCGTTTGCCTTTGCCATAAACATCGAGGGCGATGCCGACAAAACCAAGCTCTGCAAGTTTTTTGGCGATTTCTTCTTCATGGTCGCCGCGTCCGGCCCAAGCATGGCAGATTAACACGGCCGGGCGCGGGCGGTTGAATGATGGAGCGGCGATAAAGGCTTCAAAAGTTTGATCTTGATATTGATAGTCTAGCAGATCGGTTTGTGGCATTATTGTCTCCCTGAATGACGGGGTTCTAGCACCCTTTTGCTTGGCTGGTAAGGCGGTTCATGGCCTGACCATATTCTTGTGAAAGCCGCTCGACGATAGCGTTGACGGGTTCGATGGCTGTAACCGCCCCGATACCTTGGCCAGAGCCCCAAATATCTTTCCAGGCTTTTGCGCTTTCCTTGCCGTCTGATTGGAAATTCATTTTTGAAGGGTCGGCATCGGGTAAATTATCGGGATCAAGCCCGGCGGCGCGAATGGAGGGGGCCAGATAATTACCATGAACCCCGGTAAAATAGTTGGTGTAGACAATATCGGCCATGCACCCGTCGACAATGGCTTGTTTATAGGCACCAGAGGCGGCAGCTTCAGTTGCAGCGATAAAGGCTGAACCTATATAGGCGGCGTCAGCCCCCATAGCCTGTGCGGCCAATATTGCGCCACCATGGGCGATGGCCCCGGACAAGAGCAGGGGCCCGTCAAACCATTGGCGAATTTCCTGTATCAGGGCAAAGGGGGATAGGGCGCCCGCATGGCCGCCCGCACCAGCGGCTACCGCAATTAACCCGTCCGCACCTTTTTCAATAGCCTTATGGGCAAAGCGATCATTGATGACATCATGTAGGACGATGCCCCCATAGGCATGAACGGCCTCGATCACATCAACCCGTGCCCCCAAAGAAGTGATGATGATGGGCACTTTATGACGCACACAAGTTTCCATGTCCTGCACTAATCTTGTATTGGAGCGATGAACGATTTGGTTGACCGCAAACGGGACAGCGTTTGGCCCTAGAGCGGTTTTGATCTGGTCCAACCATTGGTCGAGCGCGCCATCGCCTCTGGCGTTTAGGGCCGGGAAAGAGCCGACAATGCCAGCGCGGCATTGGGCAATCACCATGTTCGGGTTTGAGATAATAAACATCGGCGCGGCAAAGGCCGGTATTTTTGTTTGCGCCAGCAGGGCGTCAAATTTGTTTCTTGAAGTGGCCATGAAATTTCTTTCTCGAAAGGGTTTATGGTCGGGTTTACGACCGGAATCATGGCGAGGACAAGAGATATTGGCAGGGCGATAACCCCCGATCCGGTGGCGCCTACCAGATCGCCCAATGGGGCCATAGCTTTTCGCCGATTAGAACGAGAGCCCCAGCCACGCTTAAATAAGGGCCATAGGGCAGGGCGGTTTGGCTGGTGACCGTTCGCCCTTGCAGCATTTGTAGGCTCACCATCACAAGTGCCAGACTTGCCGAGAGGAACAGGATTATTGGCAAGGCCAGTGCGCCGCACCATGCCCCCAACCCGGCGAGTAATTTAGCATCGCCACGCCCCAACCCATCACGCCCCCTGACCCGTCGATAGGCCCACTCAAGGCCATAAAAGAGGCCAAATCCGAGAAGGGCACCAAACAGGGCCTCTTGCCAACGGACGAACAGATTAAATCCATTGACGAGTAAACCGCTGCCAATCATTGGCAGGGTGAGGGCATCCGGCAGATAGAAATGGCGCCCGTCGATGAAGGCAAGGCAGATCAACAGGCTGAAAAAGACAAAGGCAAACAAAGCCAGCCAAGAATGGCCCCATAGGACAAGAGCAAGAACAGCCCCCATGAGGCTGAGCAATTCAACCAGCAGGTAGCGCCAGCCTATGGGTTTGGCGCAATCGACACAGCGCCCCCGGGCGAGGATAAATCCTATGAGCGGTAGCAGATAAGGTAGGCGGATCGGCTGGCCGCATTGGGGGCAATGGGAGCGTGGCCAAGCAAGATTGAACCGCTTTGGCAGCCCATCTGGCCGCGCCACCAGCTGCCAAATGATGGGCCCCCGATGGATCACCACATTGAGGAAGCTACCGATAGCCAAAGCGCTCAACAGGGCCCAGAGGGTGAGCAAATAGGTCACAAGAGCCGTCCTTTTCGCGAAAAACCGTCTAGGGGTTTGGTTTTGCCCCCCTTTGGGCGGATTAACAATAAACAAGGCTCTGATTTAATTGCTTTTTTGTCAATTGCACTTTCCCCGAACAGGGGTAAAAATAAAACCATGAAGTGCCGATCGGGCGCTGGTTTGGGGCTGGGTTTTCTGGCCCCTCTGTTGGGCTGTCGTCTGATGGTCTGGCTTGTTTTAGGAGTTTGCGCACGTGACCGCCGCCAATGTCAGTATGGGTGCCAATGTCAGTATGGGGGAAGGGGCGGTTTCCGCTTCGGCTGTCGCCGCGACCAAGGGGGCAGAGGGGGCAGGTTGGCCGCAACGGCTGGTCGCTTTGATTTTATGGGGCGCGCTTGCTTTTGTTTTGGGCATGATTTTTTGGCGCCTATTTGCGCCAATCATGGTGGGAGAGACACGTCCTGCGCCCGCCCGCCCAGCGACTCTGGTTCAAGATTATACCATCCTTACCCGCTTTAACCCGTTTTCGCGCGATGTGATGATTGCGGCGCAAAATAATTCACCGGTAGGCGAGACCAGTCTTAACGTGACCTTGCTTGGATTATGGAGCGAGCCGGATGGGCGGGGTGCGGTTATCCTGCGCCTTGATGATGGGCGCGAGGAAGTGTTCGAGACCGGGGATGATATTGCCCCCGGGGTGCGATTGTTGGAAGTGCGGCCGGGTATTGCGATTATTTCGCGCAATGGGGTGCGCGAACAAATTACCATTGAATGGATGCGCGATCTTAATCGAGAAAATGCTCAAGACAATTCGTCCCTTGCCACAGAGTTCGATAGAAAAGCAGTTCAAGAAGTGGCTAATCAGGGACGTGCCGCCTTTCTTTCGGTGGCGGGGGTGCGGGCGGTGCGTGATGCACAAGGCCGACAAAGCGGTTATGAAATCTATCCCCTGCAAGGGGATGCGGCACTGAATGCCTATGGTCTTTATGCCGGCGATAAAATCATGATGATCAATGATGAACCTGTTCCGGTTGATCCGAAACGATTTATCGACCTATTGCAAAACGTGCCCGATGGACCGATTAGTCTTTTGGTTGATCGGGGCGGGACGATGATGGCCGTTCAAGTGGAGGCCGGAAAATGAGGCAATGGCATAGACATATCATCGCCTTGGTCTTGATGTTGTTAACGAGCGGCTTTGCCGTGTCGGCTATGGCGCAATCGCAACCGACCATGCGTTCCTCAACCAATCTGAACTTTGAAGAGGCGGATATTCGCGAACTGATCAATCTGGTATCGCTTCGAACCGGCCGCAGCTTTGTGGTTGATCCACGCATTACCGGACGGGTTACGATTATTGCTCCGGCTGATTCAGATTTAACGGCTGAAGAAACGTGGCAAATGTTCCTGGCCACATTGCGGGTGAGTGGGTTTTCAGCCGTACCCATTGGCGAGAATGAATATAAGATTATTCCCATCGAATTTGCGGCGCGCGAAGGTGGCGTTATGGGGGCAGGCCAGAAGGGTGCAGGTCAGAAAGGTGCAGTTCAGGGAGCCGAAATGATCACGCGCATTGTGCGACTTGATTTTGTGGATGCCCGGGTTGCGCAGAACACATTGCAATCGCTCATTTCTCCCAATGCGATTTTGTCGTCGGTGCCTGACAGTAATTCGTTGGTGATTGTTGATACCGCTAGCAATGTCAGTCGTATTCTTGATGTGATTGACCGGATTGATCGGGACAATTCCGTGGTCAAAACGGTAAAATTGCGCAATGCCAGCGCCACCGATGTTGCCAATACGCTGAAAGATGTGGTGCGGGGCGGGCGTAACGAAAATGGTCGTGCTGGGGATTTTTCCATCGTTGCAGTGGAATCGAGCAATAATATTGTTATGCGGGGGCCGCAGCGAGACATTAATCGGTTGTTACCCATCATCGAAGATCTCGATATGAGCGGCAGCGGTGCGGTTGACCTGTCGGTTATCTATCTCAACCATGCGCAAGCTGAAGATGTCGTGCCGATCTTGCAAGAACTGGTTGCGACGACCCAGTCTGCGGGGGACGGTGGGCGGCGCAAGCCGACAATCGGTTTCCATGAGGGGACCAACGCTTTGATCATCAGCGCGGACCCGGATACCCAACGCATGATTCGGCAGGTTGTATCGCAATTGGATATTCGTCGCCCACAAGTTTTAATCGAAGCCATCATTGTTGACATGTCGGAAACCACGGCGCGGGATTTGGGCTTGCAATATATTTTGGGTGGTGGTTCGGGCAGTGGGGCGGTGCCGTTTGCCGGATCCTCATTTGATGGGACCAGTCCGAATATATATTCCGCTGCTGCGGCTTCTTATTTGCTGGGCACGGGGACGGATATTTCTGATCAGATTGTCAATAATGCTTTGACGTCGCTGCTCTCCGCGCGGGGGGGATTGTTT
>JALWRV010000216.1 GCA_027080545.1 Parvularculaceae bacterium | reverse complement strand
GCGCGCGCATCGAAGCCGCTTTGAAATTATTGGCTGAGGGTAAAGGATCGCGGGTGCTGGTCTCAGGGGTGGCCCCGGGCACGCGCTTGATCGATCTGAAGGACATTACCCCCCATCTGGATCCGGGTCTTTATGATTGCTGTGTCGATCTTGGGCCTAAGGCGCGCACCACGCTTGAAAATGCTCTGGAAACCGAAAGTTGGGCCAAGCAGCAACAGTTCCAGACCCTATGGTTGGTGACCACCGATTACCATATGTTGCGGGCGAAGGCGGAGTTACAGCAACGTATTCCGGAAGCCAATATTATCCCTTGGCCCGTGCCGTCACAGGCGGTGCCGGAACATGGCTGGATGAAATCGCCCAAGGCGTGGAAAATATTGGCTATCGAATATAGCAAATATTTGGTGGCGCGGGCGCGTATCGCTATGGGTTGGTCTTGATTTCTGGCGGTTTAATCGTTTTTTCGACTGAAGGACTTGTCAGGGCTGCTGTTGATAGGCACATTTGTGCAATGCAATATGATCAATGCCAGCAGGATGGGCAGCGCTATTTCCCATGACCAAAACACTACCCATCAAAGACGATGAGGCGGATCAGCGGGACGGGTTCGTTCACGGGGTTGGTGCGCGGCTATTCGATCTGTGGATGCCCTCCATTGCCATCGTGATCACGATTTTTCTTTTTCCCTTGATGATCACCAAAAAATCCAGTCGTTTTGCCTGTAAAATATGGGCGCGCTTGGCCTTATGGGGGTTGCGCCTGTTTTGCGGTATTGATCACCATATTATGGGTCAAGAATATATGCCACGGGGGCGCGCCTTGGTGGCGGTAAAACATCAATCCATGTGGGAGACCGTGGCGCTTACCATTTTCTTGCCCAATCCGGTTTTTGTGCTCAAAAAAGAACTGATTGATATTCCGGTGTTCGGGTGGTGGGCGCGGGCAAGCGGGGCCGTGGCCGTGGATCGCAGCGCTGGGCTGAGTGCCTTGAAAAAAATGACCGCCGAGGCTCAACAGGCCATGGGTCCGGATACGCAATTGATTATTTTTCCGGAAGGCACCCGGGTAGCGGTTGATCAACGCGAGAAATATCAGCCGGGTGTCTATGCCCTCTATCAGGCTCTGGGCGCCCCTTGCGTTCCGGTTGCGCATAATGCCGGCCTGTTCTGGCATCGTTCGTCAAAGAAATTTCGCCCTGGGACCATCAGTATCGAATTTTTGCCGCCGATTGAGGGGGATATGAACCGTCGCCAATTTATCGCCCAATTGCAGGCAGAGATTGAGGATAGATCAGAACGATTGGTGGCGGCAGCGGTATTTCCTGCGGGGCGGCATGTTTAGCAAACAAGTCCTTGAATTTGCGATAATATAGGGAAGAAAATCGGAACTGTTTCAATTAAGGTTGATTTTTCATAGGGTTAAGTTGTGGGGATAAGTTGGAACAAAGTCCGAACAAAGGAAAAAATGTGGAACAGAAGCTAAAAGAAGCCGATCCAAAGCCGGTCTCGCGCAAGGGGCTCTATATCCCCCTCATTCTCGCGGTGCTGTTGTTCGGCTTGTGGTATGGCTATTGGCTGTTTGCCAGCACCATCATGCGCGAGGAACTGGATGCTTGGATAGAAGATGCCCGTGATCAAGGCGCTGAGGTCGAGATGGCAGGCTATGCCATTCGAGGCTTCCCGTTTTTCCTGCGCGCTGAGATTGAGGCGCCTTCCTATCAAACGCCAGAGGGGGTGAAATGGTCCGGGGAGCGTTTGATGATTGATACGCCCCCCTTTAACCCCACCAGCCTGACATTTTCGACGGTGGGCACACAAAATGTGCGCGTGCATCTGGAAGGGACGGTTGAGGAATGGCAATTCGATGCTGTGACTTTGCGTTTGCGGCTGGGGCAAAACCAGATGGGCTTGCAGGCAGATCGGTTTGAAGCCCGCCCAGTGGTGGCAGATGGCCGGGCGCTTGTTTTCGACGATTTGCGGGTCAATGTGAAAATTGAACCGGATGAGGACGGCGAGGAAGCGGCGCGCATTTTATTGGCCGCGCAAGGGCTGGACATCATGGTGCAGGGAGCCTCGGGTCAGACCAGTCGCATCATGCGTATAGATATTGCAGGGGCAATGGATCAATATAGCCGCTATCAACAAACCGGCTCTTTGGCGCAGTGGGGGGCAGAGGGGGGCACGCTTACCCTTGATGGGGTGCAGCTGTTTTTGGCGGGAGATGAGGAAACCATGATGGAGACGCAAGCCCCAATGATTGGGCTCACGGGGCGTCTTGGGGTTGATTATCAAGGCTATCCGAGCGGTCAAATCACTCTTTCTCTCCGCGATCCGCAAAGCCTGATTGAGGCGCTGGTGGATTGGCGGCTTATCACATCACGGGATGGGCAAGAAGGGACAAAATTTCTGGTGCCCATGGCGGAGGCCGCTGGTGGTACGTTAAGCGTGCCGATCAGCCTAAAAAATGGCGAGATCAATATTCTCGGCCAGCGTGTGGGTACGACCATGCGCTTGCAATAGACCCGCCACTAAAACGAAATAAAAAGCGGGGATCAAAGTCCCCGCTTTTGTCTGACCGCCATTGTAAAATTCTTTTATGAACCGGCTTTGCCCTTTTTGGGTTTGGGCTGGGTCTCTTCTTCTTCATAGCTGGTATTTTCAAGCCGCAAAGGTTGGCCGGTGGCCTTGGGGGCCTCGATCAGCTGAGGGTCCTCTTCGGCCAGTGATTGATAGACCTCATCAAGCGGATCAGAGCTTGAAAGGGTTTGCGGGTTTTGCGGTTTTGGTACCGGCTCCTTATAGGGTGGTAGGGGCTTCGGTGTTACCGGGGTGGTTTCTACGGGCACGCTTGGGGCCGTTGCCGGGGCATCAAAGTCCGGCAGGTCGGCATTGTCTGCCGACAGGCCTTGCCAATAGGCCGGTTGGGTCATCAAGCCGCGATAGTAAGAGGCATTATTATCGGCCACTTTTGGCGGCAGGTCAGAACGGGCCAGACGCTCGGCTTCATCCTTTTTGCCCGCTAGCGACAGAACCAGCGCTAAATTTTGTCGGGTTCTGGCGGTGCCGCCGGGCATGGCCACGGCTTGGCGCAAGGTGCTTTCCGCACGATAGAGATCGCCTTGCAACGCATAGGAAAGACCGAGATTGTTGAGCACGCTGACGGCATCAGGATTGAGCTTCATGGCTTGGCGATATTGGCTTTGGGCCTCACGATGCTCGCCGATTTTATCCAGCGCCACCCCATAGGCAGACCAAGCCTGCCAGTTTTTTTCCTCACCATTTTTCAATGCCTGCTCGATGGGCCGCACCGCCTCAAAGGCACGATCATTGGCGATTAATACTTTGCCCATTTCCAAATTCATCGCCGCTGTGGGGGTAACCCGCTGGGTTGCCTGCATCATTACTTTCAGGCTTTCTTGATTGGAGCCGATAGCACGCAGGCTTTGAGAAAATTTGACAATTACATCTGGGTTTGTGGGCTCGCGGTCATAGCGTGTGCCCCAAAAGGCGGCTTTGCCAATCGGGTCCAGCCCTTCGGTGGATTGCTCGCCGGGCATGGTCTGGAGCTTGTCAGCGAATTGCTTATGCTTGCTGGGGCTGGCATCCAGCGGGTTCAAATCAACCCGTTTGGAGACGCTGGCGCAGGCGCCCAAAAGGCTCAAAGTGGCGAGCGATAGGGCGAGTTTCCCGACCCGTTTCATGGTGGCTGTCTGCATCTTCATGGCGAACCTCAAAAATCCTGTCATAATGGGTGTCTAAGCACCGGCAATTCTGGCACAAGAGCCTTCAGGAACCCTTAACCGCTAACCCCGGTTTTTCTGAAAATGAACCGGAAAAGGCAGCCACTTCCAGATTGCCTGTTTCATTATGAGAAATGAGAGTTAACAGATGATTACACGCCCCTTTGTTTCGCCTTTCACAATAGTCAGCGCCAAGGCTCTGGAGAACGGAAAACAAATCCATTTGATCAAATCAAGGGGCACCATAAAAACCGACCTTGCTGCCCATGCGCAAGCACAGAATTTCACAGGCAAGGCGGCGCAATTATTAATCGCCCCAGAAGGGGTGTTATTGGGCATTGGCGCTGGCGATGACCCTTTGGTTTTGGGCGCCGCCGCCGCGCATTTGCCGGCCGGTGAATATCGCTTGGAATCTCGCCTTAAAGGTAAAAAGCTGGAGCTGGCTTTGCTCGGCTGGGCGATGGGGGCCTATCGTTTTGATTTGTACAAAAGCCAACCCAAGCCTCCGACCCTGTTGGTGGAAAAAAGTGATGAGCTGAGCCGTGCCCTCAAAATTGCCGAGGCGGTGCACCTGACTCGTGATCTGATTAACATGCCTGCCAATGAGATGGGGCCGGATGCGTTGGAGAAAGCGGCGCGGGGGTTGGCCAAAAATTTCAAGGCCACGGTCAAGCTGATTATGGGCGAGGCGTTGCTAAAAGAAAATTTTTCCATGATTCATGCTGTTGGTCGGGCCGCAGATCAGGCGCCCCGGTTGATTGATTTGCAATGGGGGGCGAAAAGCCATCCGAAAATTACGCTGGTGGGTAAGGGGGTGTGTTTCGATAGCGGCGGTCTCGATATTAAAAGTGCCGCCGGTATGGGGCTCATGAAAAAAGATATGGGCGGGGCGGCCAACGCGCTTGGGCTGGCGCAAATGATCATGGCTGCAAAATTAAAAATTCGGTTGCGGGTGCTGATACCGGCTGTGGAAAATGCCATTGGTGCCGGTGCCTTTCGGCCCGGTGATGTGTTGCGCTCGCGTAAAGGGTTGAGCGTTGAAATTGGCAATACTGATGCGGAAGGCCGCTTGGTCTTGGCTGATGCATTGGCACTGGCAGCGGAAGAAGCGCCAGATCATATTATATCTTTGGCGACCTTAACCGGGGCCGCACGGGTAGCGCTCGGTCCGGTTGTTATGCCCTTTTATACAACCGAAGAAAAAATTGCAGCCGATCTAACCAAAGCCGCCAAAACCAGCGCCGATCCGCTCTGGCGCATGCCTTTCTGGGATGGCTATGAACAAGATTTAAACTCGCCCATCGCGGATATTAACAATATAACCCAAAACGGCTTTGCCGGATCTGTCACAGCCGCCTTGTTTTTACGCCGATTTGTCACGGAAAATGTTCCGTATACGCACTTTGATATTTTTGGTTGGAATCCAAAACCGCGACCGGCCCATCCCAAGGGTGGCGAAGCGATGGCGGTGCGGGCCCTTTTTGAATATTTCTCCAAATTATACGGGTGAGTCGCAAAAGCATGATGCTCCTTGCGATGCTATGAATTTTTTGGCGTTTTTAGCAAAAATCAGCATGCCAGCGCTTGCCATCAAGGGGCAAAACGGTTCAGTTTACCGTTTCGCTAACAAAACGGTTATCTCATAACCAAATTTCAGAGAAGGTCAGGTCTCGCCGATGCGGTCCAACGATATATTATTGCCTTGGCGGGAGGTGATGGTCCAGACGGTGCGCGCCGATGGGCCGGACCTGTCCATGCGCCAATGGGCGATTTTGCTGACGGTCTATCTGACCCCCGGCCCCCACACGGTGCGGCGCATGGCGGAAGATTTTTCTATTCCCAAACCGGCTATTTCGCGGGCGCTCGATTCTCTTTCCATTCTCGGATTGATTCGGCGGGTGCGGGATCCGGAAGATAAGCGCATCGTTATCGTCCAAAAAACACCCGATGGTGCCCTTTTTGTTGACGAATTTGCCCGCATTGTTGAAGAGGGCAGCCGTTCAATCTCGTTCGGTGGGCTGTTTGGGTAGTTGGCGACGCTTTGATTGCGTTGGAGGGATCTGCCGTGCGTAAAAAAATTTCCACTATCGGTCTGGTTTCTCCGGCGGA
>JALWRV010000215.1 GCA_027080545.1 Parvularculaceae bacterium | reverse complement strand
CTATGTCATCAATACGCATTTCCATGGCGACCATACGGGCGGCAATGAAGCCATGACCGCCACAGGGGCCACCATCATCGCCCAAGAAAATGTCCGCACCCGGCTCTTGGCCCCACCGGATCGCGGCGATGGCGCACCAGACCCCGCCCCGGCTGAGGCTTTGCCCATCATCACCTTTTCCGAGCGCGTCAATTTTTACTGGAATGATCACACTATTCAGGTCACCCACCCGCTGAATGCTCACACCGATGGCGATGCGGTGATCTATTTTGCGGATGCCAATGTGCTCCACATGGGCGACACCTATTTTGCCAAACGCTGGCCGTTTATTGATCTGGCTGCTGGGGGCAGCATAGCCGGTTATATCAAGACCTTGGAAGATTATGCTGCAAAAATAGATGATGACACCAAGATCATTCCCGGCCATGGGCCTCTTTCCAATCGGGCCGAAATGTTGGCAATGGCCAATGACTTAAAAAAGGCGCAAAGTCTGGTTCTCGAATTGAAACAACAGGGGCTAGAAGTTGAGGCCATTCTCGCCGCCAAGCCTCTAGAGCAGTTTAGCCATTATGATTGGCGCTTTATTGATCAAAACAAGATGGTGGTGACGATTTTACAAGACGCTAAATAGATTTTTAGCGGTGAGCGACAGGTTTGCTAAAGTTGAACCGTTCAACATAAGAGCAATTTAATGTCTGCTCAGGCAAAATAGGGATACTATTCCCCTTTGACGCGTGAACAAGTCAAAGACTTGAGAGCTGAAGATGGTCGAGTCGAAGAAGGGAAGGCCGAAGATGGGAGGAACGATATGAATGATCAACGCAAACGCCCCGTCTTTTCGGATTTACCCGAAGCCCTTACGAAATCAGCGCCCAATCCAGCCCCCGATGATCGGCAAAAACAACGCGAAAGCCGGATGCGCGGCGGCAGGCTAGGGCCTGCACAAGGAACAGGCCCCCATAGAGGGGGCCCGCAACCTTCAGGCCCTGATCGTGTGGCGCCTGTGGATCGCCCAACCCTTCCCTCCAATGGTGGGATCACCCGAAATGGTGATGCGCCTTATGGTTACACCCGCACCGGATTAAAGCGCCAAAGCGTTTATTTTCGTCCTGAGGCCGATCCGCGCAGTCGCAAACCGAAAACATCAAGGCGTCCGACCCTACAGCAAAGATTGGTACAGCTCGAACAGCAATTACGCCCGGCTCCCGGGCTGAAAACCACTTCCGGTGGTGAATATTATTTGCGCACGAATGAAACCGGAACCAACAAATCTGGCAGCGATACAAATGCTCGTCGTCCGGATATTGCCGACATTGATCTTTCTCTGGATGATCGCCCGCGCGCCGCGGCAGTAAGCACCGAAGGGGTGATTGCGGTCAATCGCTTTGGCCTCGGGGCGCTGCCCGGAGAATTGTTAGAAGCCTCGGTGGATGCCAAGCAATGGTTGAAAGACCAGTTACAGCAATCGCCCACCCGCTATACCAATGATTTTCTGACCACGTCGGACGCGCTTTTCATCAATGATGTCTTCAATGACACTTATGGAGATTCCCTAACCGTCGATCGCCATTTGGCCGCCATCGCTCGTATGGATAGAATGCGCGCAAAAGCGCATACGTCTGGCATCCCTCGCATTGATGACGTCATGGAATTGATTGACTGGCCTGAGGGGCGGTTATGGTTTCACGAAATAAGAATGCGCGACTATCTTGGCACGATTTCCCGCACCCCGTTTTTGGAACGGTTGACGCGTTTTTGGACCAATCATTTTGCCATTGAAGCTGCGGACGCCACCACCGGTCTGGTGGGTGCCTTTGAGCGCGATGTTTGTCGGCGACACCTAACCGGGAAATTTTCCAACCTACTGATCGCCTCCACCTTGCATCCGGCGATGCTGGTCTATCTGGATAATGAAGCCTCCATCGGTAAAGATGCGCCTTGGGGGGATGGCATCAACACTTCTAATGAAAATTTGGGCCGCGAATTGATGGAGTTGCATACCCTCGGGGTCAATGGCGGTTATACCCAAGATGATGTGGCCGAAATGGGTGATGCCTTGTCGGGTCATTCGGTCGGCATGCCTTGGGAAATTCCTTATGGGGTTGAGCCCGGACGCTATCGCTTCAAGCCTTATTTTCACCAGCCGGGAAGCCGTACCATTTTGAACAAGACCTATGCGGAAGATAATGACGGCCCGGGACAGATGATTGCCATTCTGAATGATTTGGCACGCCACCCCTCAACCATTGATCATGTTTGCCGTAAGATGATTGAGCATTTTATTTCCGACACGCCCCCACCAGCACTCTTACAGGCCATGAAAACCGCCTGGGCCGATAATGATGGACTATTATTGGCGGTGTATCACGCCATGATTGATCATCCGTTGAGCTGGGACATCAATCGCGACAAATTAAAATCGCCGGTCGATTATATCGTCTCCGCCGCACGACGGTTAGGGCCGGACCTGATTTTCGATACGGCGGATGCGGCTGCTCCCTATTATCTTTATATTCTCTGGCAGGATATGGGGCATTTCCCTCTCTCGGCGTTCAGCCCTGAAGGCTGGTCCGATGAAAATCTCTATTGGGCGAAACCCGCCGCGATGATGACGCGCATGCAATGGGCCCATCAAATAGCCGCGCGGGTTCCATCCGTTGATCCGCTCATCTTCTTACAAGACAGTGTGGGGAATTTGCTCTCCACCACCACAATCACCGAGGTGAGTAATGCCGCCGATGCCCGCCAAGGCATGACTTTGGCGCTCATGTCACCAGAATTTCAGCGGAGGTAGATCAAATGAAAACAATTAAACTCAACCGCCGCCAAACCCTTCTGGGCCTATCCAGTTCGCTCGTCGCCTATTCCCTCACCGGTCCGGCGGTGGCCGCCCATCTGGCTGGCAAAAAAATGGTGCTGGTATTTTTGCGTGGCGGTGCCGACGGCATGGGTGTATTGGCCCCCATCGCAGACCCCTATTATGCAGGATTGCGTCGCCAATTAGCCATGACATCATCCCAAACCCTCTCCATGGGCGGGGGCTTTGGCCTCAACCCCAATATGCCTCTGGTCCACCAGATGGTGCAAAATAATGAAGCTTTGTTCATCAGCGGTGTGGGTGCGCCTTTTATCAACCGCTCTCATTTTGATGGCCAAGAAGGGGTAGAGCGCGGCGTTAGCAATCTTGCCGATCGCCGCGATGGCTGGCTCAACCGCGCCTTGGTACAATTGGGCGCAGAGGTTGAAGGCATCGCTATCGGCACCCGTGTTCCGACTACTCTTTCAGGGGCCGCAGAGATTTTAAACTACGCCCCGGCGCGCCTGCCACCTGTCGACCCCGATACCATGAACCGCGTGGTTTCCATGACCGCACCAGATACCCTCATGGGGCCGCCGATTGCGCAAATCGTCGCTGACACTATTGCCGGGCGCACCACCTTGAATGTGCCAAATAATGCCACAGATTTTGAAATTGCCGCTGCCCTACTGAAGCGACAAGACCCACAATCAGCCGGGATCGTGATGGTCGACATGGAGGGCTGGGACACCCACGACAATGCATGGCCTCTTCCCGGTGCGGGCAATCGGGTTGCACAACAATGCGCCGCCTTGGACAATAATATTCAAGCCTTGAAAACGGGCCTAGGAACAGACTGGGCCAACACGGTCGTCATCGCAATTTCAGAATTTGGTCGCAATGCTGCGGTCAATGGAAGTGACGGGTTTGACCACGGCATTGCCGGATTCGCATTGCTGGCGGGCGGGGCTGTCAAAGGGCTTGCAGGCGGGGTGCGCGGCAACTTTGCTGGACTGGCCCCCGGTCAATTGGTGGATGGGCAGGATTTGGCGGTGACCACCGACATGCGCGAAATTTTCAAGGGCGTATTGCGCGACCATCTGGGTTTGACTTTGGCAGACCTCAATAATTTTGTCTTCCCCAACTCGTCGACCATCGCACCCATGGATAATCTGGTCCTCTAATCTCCTCGAGGCGAAGATAGCCCAAAGGCTTCAAGAATATCGGATCCCACCCGGCGCGGACGATTGGTGTTGCGCTCCAACATGCACCAGGTGGTTTTGGCGCGCGCAGAAAAACGCTCAGCCCCTTGTTTGCGGATATCCACAAAGCGCTCGAAACGCGGCCCACTTACCGCCCCCAACCAAGTGCGCAATTCCACAAAATCCCCCAACAGCAAGGGGGCGCGATAATCAATCTCGTGACGAATAACCACAAACAAAAATTCGTCCTGTACCGCTTGCGGCACCCGCTTTGTCCAATGGGCCACCGCAATATCCTGCACCCAATGCAGATAAACCGCATTATTCACATGGCCCAGCGCGTCAATTTCTTGCGGATCAATATCGCGCACCATCATAAAGGCGCTCTCATAGTCAACAGCCCCAAACCCGCTTTGCCCCGCTTTTTCCGTTAGCCTGCTCACACTGAAACCTTTTCTTGCCCGCGCCCCCCTTCCCCCTTTACAACCAATGGCGGAAGGAACCTAGCACCATGACCAGCGAAAATGATGCCACCATCGACACGCCTGAGCGCCTGAAATTTGATGAGGATGCATTGGCCCAATGGATGACAAGCCATATTGACGGGTTCGAAGGCCCTCTAACGGTGCGCAAATTTTCCGGCGGTCAATCCAACCCCACCTATTTGCTCACCACCCCTGCGCGCCAATATGTATTGCGCCGCAAGCCACCAGGCAAGCTCTTGCCCTCCGCCCATGCCGTAGACCGGGAATATCGAGTGATGAAAGCGCTGGGCAGCACGGGTTTCCCGGTGCCAAAAATGCTCGGCCTGTGCATGGATGAAACCATCATCGGTACCATCTTTTTTATTATGGACCATATTGACGGACGGGTTTTTTGGGATCCAACCCTACCGGATGTGAACAAAGACCAGCGCCGCGCCATTTTCAACGAAGCGGTGGATCAGTTGGCGGCTTTGCACCTGATTGATTTCGACGCCATTGGTTTGGGAGATTATGGGAAAAAAACAGATTATTTTTCCCGCCAGATTGAGCGCTGGACACGCCAGTTTAAAGCGTCGCAAACCGACCCCATAGACGCCATGGATAAGTTGATCGCTTGGTTACCCGGGGCCATCCCCACCAAAGATGCGGTCAGCATTGTCCATGGCGATTATCGTTTGGACAATATCATGTTTGCCAAAACGACCCCGCGCGCCCGCGCGGTGCTGGATTGGGAACTATCCACACTGGGCCATCCGCTTGCGGATTTTTCCAATTTTTTAATGGCTTGGCATTTGCCGCGTATCACCCGGCTCGGCTTTAGCGATGTCGACAAGACAGCCCTCGGCCTGCCCAGTGTCGATGATATGATCAAACGCTATTGCCATAAAACACAAGTCGACAGCCTGCCGGATCTCAATTTCTGCATGGCCTATAATATGTTTCGCCTCGCAGGCATTGCCCAAGGCGTCTATGCCCGCGCCCTGCAAGGCAATGCCTCTTCCCAAGAGGCTTTAAAATATGGACCGGTGGTGCCATTTCTCGCCCAAGCGGGCTGGTCTTTTGCTGAAAAAGCCGGCGCTTAAATCCTAACCTTCATAAAAATGGGTAATCTCTGAGGCAGATTTGCGCGGACGCTCTTTCAGCATCCCCTCAACCGAGCCCAGCAATATCAACCCGGCAATATTTTCTCCTGCCTCCAATCCAAGAGCCTTTTTGGCCGCCTCATCATAAGCGATCCATTCGCTCACCCATTGCCCCGCAAAGCCCATGGCATTGGCAGCCAATAAAATATTCTGACAGGCCGCCCCGGCGGTCATCACCTGCTCCCATTCGGGGGTCTTGTGGTTTTTTTCCACCTTCGAGACCACCGCAATGGTCACCGGCACTGTTTGAAACCGGCTGGCTTCAAT
>JALWRV010000214.1 GCA_027080545.1 Parvularculaceae bacterium | reverse complement strand
TCTCGTGGGCTCGGTCAAAAACAGCCTCGCGCAATTGCCAGACCTGCCGCCTTTGTTTGTGCCTGCTCACCCCATTGCGGGCACCGAACATTCCGGGCCGGAGGCGGGCTTTGCCGAGCTGTTTGAAAATCGCTGGTGCATCTTAACACCGCTCCAGCGCGACGAGGCGGCCTATGCCGAGGCGGTGACGCGGGTAGAAAATTTCTGGCAGGCGCTTGGTTCTCTGGTCACTAAAATGGCTGCCGACCACCATGATGTGGCATTGGCGGTGACCAGCCATTTGCCCCACCTCATCGCATTCACTCTGGTGCGGGCCGCAGAAGATATGGAGAATGTCCACGAGGCCGAGCTGGTCAAATATGCCGCTGGGGGGTTTCGCGATTTCACCCGTATAGCCGCCTCAGACCCGACCATGTGGCGCGATGTGTTTTTGCATAATAAGGAAGCCTTGCTGGAAGTGCTGTCGCGCTTTTCCGAAGAGCTGGCGATCATGCAGCGGGCGATCCGCTGGGGCGATGGGGAAACCCTGTTCAAAGCCATAGAAGATGCCAAGGGCGTGCGCAAAGCGATTATTGACGCCGGTCAAGAAACCGACGTCCCCAATTTCGGGCGGGATCAGTAAGCACTTAAAATGTCGCTAACCATATTATTGTTGGTTTAAATATGATCAAACCTTCATCAGCACTCCCAATAGGCGGCTGCTAATTTACACATTTTACACAAATTTACGTGACCATAAAGTCTTGAAAAAGACGCAAAAAAATGGCGACAATATAGGTGTAGCGTAAAAGAGGTGTCGTAATGAGTGTATCGCGTGACTTTACCAAGCAGTTGGCGGGTTATAGCTTGACCACTGCGCAAATTTTCTACCGCATGCCGGACCATCAATCTTTGATACAGGAATTTATTTGGCAAGATTATGATCAGTATCCAGAGTTTCCGGTATTGAAAAAGTTTCTCGACTTTTGGCAAGAAAAAATCGAAGGCCCGCTCCATTCGGTTTTTGTAGCCCATCGAAAGCTGATTAAGCCATCAGAAATCAGATTGCTCGACGGCGAATATCACCTGCACTAAGGCCTGTTTCTCCTCGTCCTTCGACTTTCACGAAAATGGGAGCCGAAGGACGGAGAAAAACCAAACTCATTCTGAGGTGCTTGGCGTAAGCCAAGCCTCGAAGGATGGTGAAAAAAGCACCAAACAAAAACTTATCCCCGTCCTCCAACCTTGCCCTATACTCCCCAACAGTGCCGCTCATAAGAGGGCTTTAGGTATACCAACCTTGGATGAGCGGAAGAGACAAGCCGGTCGCCGGATCGGTTTCCCATGGCGCGCCAACGCCATGGGAGCCTCCAGACCACACAATGTGATCACACCCGGAATATCATAAAACAAACAGACAATCCCGTGCGCATTTTTGCTTGTGCGCCGCCGCCCACCAACCCGGCGCACGCTAACCCGGGAGCCACATGTTCCTGCCTATGCGGGGATCTCGGAAAGAAGCATTGGAGTGCGTGAAGGCGTTTTTCTTGATAGCTATCAACAAGAAAAACCGGACTATCAAAGTAGAGAGGGCCAGAACTCCCCGCCTGCGCTGTTATGACGATTGGCTCTTGACCGAACCCACATAGTCGAGGCCGCGTTTGAACCCTTTATCATCCATGCCATAGCCCACCAAAAAATGTTCTGGCCCGGCTTCAAAGGCGGCAAAGTCGGCGCTGATATTGGCGGCGCGTCCGGTTTTTTTATCCACTGCCACACAACATTTCACATCGGCCACATTACGGCTTTGCAGCATGTCCTTGGCATAAAAAAGACTGCGTCCAGAATCGAGCACATCATCCACCAGCAAAATATTTTTGCCTTCCACCGGATGGGTAAAATCTTTAATCAGCTCCACAACCCCGGACGAAAAATGCTCGCCCCCGTAAGAAGCAAGCTGTACAAAATCAATTTCCGGATCCCCCCCATGACGGGTCACGGCCCGGGCCAGATCCGCCCCGAACATAAAGCCCCCCGTCAGCACAGGGGCCAAGACAAACGGCCCTGAATAATGATCGGCAATTTCTTTTCCCAGCGCATCCACCCGCGCGGCAATTTGTTCAGCAGAAAATAAGATATCCATAAAAGACAGACCCGTTCATTGGCTAAAGGTCAGTCCTTATTAGCGCTATCGGGCTCAAGCGCAACCGGGGGTGGCTCCTGGCCATCGGCCCAGCCGCCAACAGTGCTTTCCATATAGAATTGCTGCTTTTCGGATTCCGGTATCGGCAAATCTTGCACATTGGGGGGCACCAGAATGAGTTTAATATGATCGACCCCTTCAGGGGCAGGGGCGCGGGAAAGGAAGGGCGTTTCCATGGATGGCTGAAGCTGGCGGGCTTGTGGGGCAAATTCCCAAGCCGCGAGCAAGCGGTTTTCGCGGTCAAAGGCTTCGGCCCGCAACATCGGGCTGGCGATGATCGTGCTGCCCGTGTGACGAATTACCCCGCGCAATTCCACTACGGGCCCGGCAGAGGACATGGCATAGCGATGCTGGGTGGAAATAATTTCCACCGGATAGGGGGCCGGATTGTACAAGCCAATGGCGGCATAGAGTTTTTTACTGCTCGGGGCAAAGGTCATAATCTGGTGACGGAAGCTTATGGTCGCAAATATCAGCCCTCCCAAAACCAAGAGCCAGCTGGTCCAGCCAATAATTTTCATGGGCGTCAGGCGACGGCGTTGTTGTTTGCGTTTTTCCGCGCGGAACTGGTCTACCGCATCATCCCCTGGGGTATAGACAAAGACGGCTTCTTCTTCCTCGGCGGGGGCGTCTTCTTGTTTGCTGATCTGGGGTAGGGTGGGCAGTTGAAAGGGGATTTTCTGATGGGCTATTTTCTTGGCGATGAGACGTGCTGATTGGCGCAACAAGCGTCCCACAGCGGCCATGCTGGCCCCGGCCTCAGCGGCCAGCGTGTTTAAGGGAATGTCTGCCTCAAGGCTGGGATCATGGGGAATGATGGCGGTACCGCTGGCGGGCGTGTGCGGGTCTTTCTTGTCGCTCCCGCTTTGTTCGCAATGTTCAGAATCAGCACCGGGGCCGCGTTCCAACAGCGCGCTTTCCAGCGCTTCCAGTTCGCGATGAAAAGGCGAATGGCTTGCCCCGCTCTCCTGCTTGTCGAGGGCTTCGACTTCACGCTCAATCTGCTCCCAATCGGCTTCTTCGATGAGGGGGTGATCGTCCTTTGCTGCGTTTGTGGGGGCTTTATTGTCGCGCACATCATTTAAAATAGCCAAAGCCGCGGCCCCATCGAAAATAGGCTGTGGCCGCTCCGGTTCGGTTTCGTCACGGGACACGGGATCGCAGGCCTGGGCTTCAAGATAAGGCGGCTCTGCCCGCCCAAAATGAGGGGCGCTTGATTTTTGTCCGAAACCCTCACCGCTCGATTGCTGGCGACTGGAAGTGATACCTAGTCGCGTCCCCGAAGGGCGATTGGGGCCACTATCGGGGTCAAGGCGGGTGAGCATATCAATCGGTACGGGCGAGGGCACATACCAGCTTTCGGAACAGGCCGCGCAGCGCACCGAACGCCCCCCCGTTGGCACACAAGCATCGTCAATGTCATAATTGGTTTGGCAATGGGGGCAGGTGACAATCATGACAGCTTACCCCTTGCTGTGTTCAGGGTAGAATCAATACATGCTATGGAGCAGCTGCAAGGTAGAGGGTCGCCTAGGCAATATTGGGGGAAAACGGGCCCTTGCTCGCCCATGGCGGCTTCGCCCATAGAGGCTACAGTCCCACAGATCTGGGAGAGAGGTGCAGGAGAAATCGCGGCGTCATGATACAGGAAAGCCAAAAAGATCGCTCCATCCTGGTTAAATTCGACCATGTGGGCCTCAGCTATGATGGGGTCGCGGACATATTGAGCGATGTGGATATGGTCATTCGCGACGGGGATTTTCGTTTTCTTACGGGCCCCTCCGGGGCGGGCAAGACATCTCTGTTGAAAATGATCTATCTGGCGCAGCGCCCCAGCACGGGCGCGGTAACGCTTTTTGGTGAAAATGTTAACCAAATGCCCAGAGAGCAGCTCCCTCTCATGCGCCGCCGCATTGGGGTGGTTTTTCAGGAATTCCGCCTGCTGGAGCATCTCACCGCCTTTGAAAACGTTGCCCTGCCCATGCGGGTACAGGGCGTTAACCAAAATGAATACGCACAAGACGTAACCGAATTGTTAACTTGGGTGGGGCTGGGGGACCGCATATTCGCCCTGCCAGAGACCCTTTCAGGGGGAGAAAAGCAGCGGGTGGCGCTGGCTCGGGCCTTGGTTGCCAAGCCTGACCTGATTTTGGCGGACGAGCCCACCGGTAATGTCGACCCGATCATGGGGGAGCGGATCATGCGCTTGCTGGTGGAACTGAACCGTTTGGGCACGGCGGTGATCGTGGCGACCCATGATCTCGATCTGGTGCGCCGTATGAAAAAGAACATTTTACGCCTCAAAGGGGGTCGTTTGACCCTGCATGGGCCGCTGAAGGAGCGCACCCATAAACCTGCGGCCGGCCAAGATCAGGGCGCTGCGGCTTCTCGTTCGGCAATGGGGGCCGGGTAGGCGCATGGGCGAGACGATGGAAAAGCCTCTTGATGGATCCGCACTTGTGCCAACCAAGCGCCGCCCCCTATTGCCGGAAGCGGGGGCGGCGGGTGCCCCCCTCATTACCGTGATCGCCGTTATTTCCTTTCTCGCTTGTATGTCATTGGCCGGGTTTTTTCTGGTTCGGCAGGCAGCACAGGAATGGACCAGTGATCTGACAGGCTCGATCACGGTGCAAATAATATCCAACAGTCCCGCCGACATTAGCCGCCAAACCGATGCGGCCGCAGCAATTTTGCGCACCACCAGCGGTGTTGTCTCGGTAAAGGTCTATTCCTTGGACGAGCGCCGCAAGCTTTTGGAGCCGTGGTTGGGGCAGGCTGAGATTTCTGATGATTTGCCGGTGCCGGGGATCATTGCCGTGAAAGTGCAAAAAGCCCTGCGCAAAGATTTATCCGGATTAAGATCACAATTAGCTGAAATAGCGCCAGGAGCGGTGGTGGATGATCATGGGGTCTGGAATGACAGTCTCGCGGCCTCGGCCCGAACCGGGCAGATTTTAGCCTTTGGAATTTTTCTTATGATCATGCTGGCGGCGATTGCTGTGATCATCTATGCGGCGCGGGCGGGGCTGGCCGCCAATAAGGAAATTATTGATGTATTGCATCTGGTGGGGGCGAGCGATGAATTTGTCGCTGCCGAAGTGCAAAGACGTTTTTTCCTGTTGGGATTACGCGGTGCAGTAATGGGGCTGGCGCTGGCCATATTGGTCTTATTATTTGCTGGTTGGGCGCTGCAGGGGGTGGAGCCCAGCGGTTATTTCTTGCCAGCAATCCGCAATCAGTCAGGCACGTTGTTCTGGCTGATCATTGTGCCTCTACTCATGTGCACGGTGGCAGCTTTTAGTGCCAAACGGACGGTGATGCGGGCCTTGGCCGGGCGCTGGAGCCAATAGGTGGCGGGAGGCGCCCCCGTAGGCGATTTTGCACTCCAGCCCATAGTCGGCTAGACTGGTGGCTTCGATTGTCCCAGTTTGAGAGGTCTCATGCGGACGAGTTTGCGGTTTATCAGTTTTTTGCTTGTGTTCTGGCTGGCCGGCTTCATCTGGTTTGTTGGAGCCATTGAGCGCAAGCAACCTTCTGGTCTCAGCCCTGATTTGGTGGTGACTAAAACAGGGATTGTCGCGGTCACCGGCGGTGGGGGCGCGCGCATCGAAGCCGCTTTGAAATTATTGGCTGAGGGTAAAGGATCGCGGGTGCTGGTCTCAGGGGTGGCCCCGGGCACGCGCTTGATCGATCTGAAGGACATTACCCCCCATCTGGATCCGGG
>JALWRV010000213.1 GCA_027080545.1 Parvularculaceae bacterium | reverse complement strand
GTGGTAGGCCCTAGGGGAATCGAACCCCTCTTTCCAGGTTGAAAACCTGGCGTCCTAACCGATAGACGAAGGGCCCACGAAACCGATTGAAGGTGCCGTATATAAAGCAGCGCTACGGCTTGCAAGGGGAAAATGGGCCTACCCCCAACTTTTTGTCGTCCTATTCGCCTTCTAGTCGCCTTTCGGCGTGGCACTCATCATATCTTCAATAATCATCTGGGCGGCATCGCCCCCACGCCATTCATCGGGTTTGATTTTTCCGGCCACATGATAGCGCAATCCGGGCTGGTCTTGCGCCGCCATCAGACTATCGCCCAAAGGCGTATCAACCGCCCGAAACGCGATGGCCCGCACCTTTCGCCCCATCCGGTCTTGGAGCGTGCAGGCAATATGCGCCTCCCCGCGAATGGTCGGGTAGAGAATTTGCATTTCTTCCAACACAAAAACCGGCTCGCTATTGCCCGCCCCATAAGGAGAAGCGGCGCCTATTTCATCACACAAGGATCGGCCAACCTGTGCAGCCAGCACCGTGCCATCATAGTTGAGGGTCATGGCGGCCCGCGCGTGGATGACCTGTTGCGCCAACTCTTGTTCGAGGAAAGCTCGAAAATGATCAATATTTTTTGCGTCAATAGTAAAGCCGCACGCCATAGCATGGCCCCCACCCCCGATCAGGAGATTTTGCTCTACCGCCTTGGTGATGGCCGCCCCAAGATCAATGCCGGGGATTGATCGACCGGAGCCTTTTCCAATTCCATCAGTCACTGAAATAACGAGAGCAGGCTTTTGATATTTCTCTTTAATTCGTCCTGCAGCAATCCCTATAACCCCAAGGTGCCAATCCTCTCCTGCGGTGACGATAAGAGCGCTGCTGGGGGATCCTTCGATGGTTTGAATGGCCGCACGAACCACCTCCTGCTCCACATGCTGGCGTTCGGCATTGAGATTATGAAGCTGCTCGGCCCATTGGCGAGCCTTTAAGGGATCGCGCTCACACATGAGACGAAAGGCGAGATTGGCATGGCCGATACGCCCGGCGGCGTTAATGCGCGGACCAAGCACAAAACCTAGATGATAGGTAGAAGCCGGGCCATCCGCGCCAACGGCAGCGGCCAAAGCCTGCAGGCCGGGAAAGGCGGGCGGATGGTTGATCCAATCACCGGACTTATCGAAGCGACCTAGCCTTTTCAGCCCTTGGGCCACCAATAGTCTGGTAAGGCCTCTGAGAGGCATGACATCACACACTAACCCCAGCGCCACGATATCCAGATGGGGGCGTAAATCCGGCTCTGGACGGGTGGCAAAATAGCCCGCTTCCCGCAAAGCCCGGTTGAGGGCGATGAGGGTCATAAAGCTTACCCCGGCAGCCGATAACATAGTCAGGCCGGAAATATCATCCGGTCGGTTCGGATTGACCAACCCATCTGCTGGAGGCATGGGCAAGCCCATCTGGTGGTGGTCAAGAACGATAACACCAAGGCCTTGAGCCTTCGCGCCTTCAATCACCTCATGGGCCATCGCCCCACAATCAACCGTGATGATGAGGTCCGCTCCCTTTTGCTTTAAATCCGCAAAGGCTTCCTGGCTGGGCCCATAGCCTTCTGTAAAGCGGTCCGGCAAATGCACCAGCGGGGTAATGCCGAGATCGGTGAAATAGCGTGTCAACAGGGCCGCGGAACTGGTACCGTCCACATCATAATCCCCAAACACGGCGATTGTCTGATTATCGACAATGGCCTTCACCAGCCGGTCTATGGTTTCGTCCATACCCGCCATAATCAGAGGATCTGGCAGACCTGTCCTCAGGCTGGGGTGGAGAAATTGCTCCGCCATTTCCAAGGTCACCCCACGCCCAGCCATGACCCGAGCCAAAAGAGGGCTGATGGTAAATTTTTGAGTTAAGGTCTCCATCAGACGCGGGTCTGCGGGGCGTCGTTGCCAGCGCTGGCCTTTTTCAGACAGAGCACCCCCATAGGCCAATAAATCCTGGTTTGGGGCGGTATTTTTATCGTCCGATTGGTCAGCTTGTGTGGCAATTTGGCTCATAGCCATTCAATGCCATGATTTGGCCCTTTGCGCACCCGCTGATTGCCCACAAGAGGTTTGTTATCTAGAAGGTCGGGGCGATGGAATTGGCCTCAAAATAGCGCACCGTGCCGGTTTTCGAGCGCATGACAACTGTGTGGGTTTTGACCCGATCCCCTTCCCAGCGCACGCCCCGCAACATTGAGCCATCGGTCACCCCGGTGGCCGCGAACATGACATCACCCGATGCCAGATCCAGTAGGTCATATTTACGGTCCAGATCGGTGATGCCTGCTTTTTCGGCGCGGCCGCGTTCATCATCATTGCGAAACAGAAGACGTCCTTGCATCTGTCCCCCGACGCAGCGTAGGGCGGCGGCGGCTAAAACCCCCTCTGGGGCGCCCCCGGAACCAATATACATATCAATGCCCGTGGCCGGATCGGTTGTATGGAACACCCCTGCCACATCGCCATCGGGGATCAGGAAAACCCGCGAACCCATTTTACGCGCCGCAGCGATAATATTTTCATGGCGATCGCGATCAAGCACACACAAAGTCAGCTCTTTTGGCTCCACCCCTTTGGCCTTGGCCAGGCTTTGGATATTGTCTTCAACCGACGCATCGAGATCGACCGTACCTTTGGGATAGCCGGGACCGATAGCGATTTTGTCCATATAAACATCTGGAGAATGCAACAAGGTGCCACCGGTGGCCATGGCGACCACGGCCAACGCATTGGACATAGCCTTGGCGGTTAAAGTGGTACCCTCCAACGGATCAAGGGCTATGTCGACCTTTGGTCCCCCCTTGCCGACCCGCTCACCAATATACAACATCGGGGCTTCGTCGCGCTCGCCCTCACCAATGACCACCGTACCCTCAATATCAAGCTGATTCAGGGCAGTTCTAAGTGCTGTTACCGCTTCTTGGTCAGCCCCTTCCTTATCCCCGCGCCCGATCATGGTGGAAGCCGCCACAGCAGCCGCTTCGGTACAGCGGCCCAACTCGATGGTCAAAAAGCGGTCGAGATATTGCTTAGTGTTAGCGTGGGACATGAGCGCACAGCCCTCCTTGAGGCGACAATAGGAAATGGGTTGGGTTTTTACGCATGGTGTTGGAATAGTTTTTTGAGATTTTTCGCCGCTTGTCGGATACGTTGCTCATTTTCCACCAATCCAATACGCACATAGCCCTCGCCGCCATCCCCAAAGCCTACCCCCGGGGCGACGGCAATGTGCGCTTCTTCCATCAATCGACTGGAAAAAGCAAGGGAGCCGAGATGGGCGAAAGGCTCAGGGATGGGAGACCATAGGAACATGGAGGCCTGTGAGGGCGGAATTTGCCAGCCAACACGGCCAAAATGAGCCACCACACAATCACGCCGCTTGCGGTAGATCTCGCGCATATCTTCTACACAGGCCTGCGGTCCATCCAACGCGTGCGCGGCCGCTACCTGAATGGGGGTAAAGGCCCCATAGTCGAGATAGGATTTAACCCGCCCCAGAGCGGCAATCATGGTCTCATTGCCCACAGCCATACCAACCCGATAGCCGGCCATAGCATAGGTCTTGGACAAGGAATTGACCTCAACGGCGCGTTCCCGGGCGCCCTTAACCTGTAATATGGATGGGGGTGGCTGATCGAAATAGATCTCTCCATAAGCAAGATCAGACAGCACCAATAAATCATGTTTTTCTGCAAGCCCAATTATTTCTTTATAAAATTCCAGATCCACCACATGGGCCGTGGGGTTTGAGGGATAGTTGACCACCAGAATTTTTGGTTTGGGCAAGATCGTCTCAAGGGCCGTGACGATATTGTTTAAATAAAGTTCTGGGGTCTGAGCCGGAACCGCTTGCACCAGACCGCCTGCAATGATGAAGCCATAGGCATGGATGGGATAGGCCGGATCGGGGGCGAGAATGATATCGCCAGGACCCGTTATTGCCTGAGCGAGATTAGCGAAAGCCTCTTTTGAGCCAAGGGTCGCGATAACTTCACTATCCGGATTGAGAGATACCCCGAAGCGGCGCTGATAATAACGGGCCATGGCCTTGCGCAGGCCCGGAATGCCCCGCGAAGCCGAATAGCGATTGGTGTGGGGCTTGCCGACCGTTTCGATGAGCTTGTCGGCAATATGTTTTGGGGTCGCCATATCTGGGTTGCCCATGCCAAAATCAATCACATCCGCCCCCTCGGTGCGAAGGCGTGCTTTTAGCTGATTGACCTGTTCAAACACATAGGGCGGCAAGCGCTTGATGCGGTAAAATTCATCCATGAAATGCTGCTAACGCAGGTTAGGAAAAAGCGCAAATCGGCAATGATGTTTTGGGAAGGCTATTTAGGGGTGTAAGCCATATGATTGTGGGATTATAGGCGCTCGCCCATGGCATAGCGAACCACATCGACACTATCGATCGCCAAAGAGGTGAACATCACCAACATCATCAAAGCGATATATTTACCGCCCAAGGTTTCCCCTACCCGCCACTGGTTTTTGCGCCGCATCACCGCCCACACTGCCGGTGTCCAACCGATAATATGCGCAAGGCCCAAAATTCGCTGATAGCCAAATTGGCTGTAGAGGCCGAACAGTAAGACTGGGCCAGCTATAAGCGTAGAAAAGGCAATCCATCTGGCCTCTACGCGGGTGAAGGCGAAAGGAATGGACAATAGAAACAAGGCCCCCATGAAATAAACCCAGAGGCTAACCCAAGAAGAGGCCTCATTCATATCAGCCATAAATTGCTCAACCATTTGCAACATTAGGGTTTCCTCTTGCTTATGGGGTTGCAGCCGCTACGGAGGGCGTAGCGCTTTCATCCTCATCTTCTTGTTTGGGTCGCATACGATCCGGATCAGGTGGCGTGCCCCCAAGGCGCGGCGCAGGGCGGCGCTGGAGGCGGTGCGCTATTTTCGCATCATTTTCAATGGCCTTGCGGATGGTCGCTGCAAGGCTCAAGAGGTCGAAACGGCGATCATAGGCGATGGTGGTGATATCTTGGCTAATCTCGCGTTCGAGGCTAGTGCCATCCGAAACCAGTTCATTGGCGATCATTTCCCGCTGAACGGGCGAAATTTGTTCTGGTGGGCTCGACGGCACATCGGCCAATTTTGGATAGGTCTGAGGTGGATTTTCGCGCTTTTCTTGGACTAATTTTGCTATTTCAGGATTGATCGTGCGGGGTTCTGGGGATGGCTGCGACGGGCCTAGAGCGGCACAGCCAGTCGATAAAACAGCAATTAAAGGCAGCAAAAGGGTAAGGCGCATCAGTTTTTCTCAAAAAAAGCCAGATTTCCTGTTGATTTTACACGAAGCCTTCATGGCTGCATAGTAGGCTATCCAAAGAGATATTTTGCCGCATCAGACGAATTTCAACGCCCATGGCCAAAAAAGATCAAAACAAGAAATCGAAGGTTAAAGCCACCGTCAAAAAGCGAGTGGCCAAAACCTCGGCTGGCAAAAAACCGCTCAAAAAAAAGAAGGCAAAAGCCGCCAAGGCGGTCCAACCTCCAAAAGCTAAAAAGGCCAAGTCACAACCCAAATCTCCCCCCTCTTCGGCATTTGATGTGCAGGCTGCTATGGAAAGTTGGGGCGACCCGCAAAGTTGGATGGCCCAAACGGGTGACACCAGCCAACTATACAAGCAAATGGAAGCCTTTAATCGCGAAAGCCAGAAATTCATGCGCCAATATCTCGGGCAGCATGGCTTGGCTCAAGGACCGGAAAAACTGTTTTCACACATGGCCCAATCACAATTTGGCGGGGCGCAGGATCCGTTGGATGTGAGTGGGGCATTACGAGAAGTTTTTGCTTCCTATAGCGAACATCCCGAAGGGTTGCTTAAAACCCAATTAGGGCTTTGGCAGGATTTCTCCCAATTATGGGCTGAAGCC
>JALWRV010000212.1 GCA_027080545.1 Parvularculaceae bacterium | reverse complement strand
TTAACCTCCTTTGATAGGGAATAATTAACCAAGTTAATAATTCATAAAAATTTAATCGCTGTGGTGATATTTTGTAGACAGCTATTATGCGGGGTCAACGTGATAGGGCGCTATTTGCAAAATCAGCCACAGGCTGGAGAAAGCTGGGGAGATTTCTCCCGGGCCAGTAGCATTTTGGTCACGCCGGTTGTGATCATTTGCTATATTATTGTCTACACTATTTTGCATGGCTCCGTGGCCCAAGGGGTGCTGATGACATGGACCCTTGTGCAAATTTCCATCGCTGTATCACGAATGATATTCTTACAATATTTCCGGCGGATGCATGATCGCCCGGTAATCCGGAAAATTCGTCTTGGGTTTTTTCTTTTTACCGGTCTCATGTGGGCTGTACCGTTTGTATTTTTTCTGCGTGAAGGCGATGTTTTGGAAGCCAGCCTGTTGACCCTGATTGTCATTGGCGTGGCCAGCGGTAGCATGTTAACCCATCTTGATGATTTAAAGGGTGCGTTTGCCGTGTCCATACCGGCCATGGCGGGGGTAGAATATCATCTATTGTCAGCGGGAGATTCAAAACTATCCCTGTTGGCTATTTTAGCCTTGCTGTTTTTCTCCATGGTTGCCATTGCCTCTATGCGGCTGCGTTTTTTCTTTGTGGAGAACAGAAAAAACCAAAAATCCTTGCAGCGAAAAAATGAAGAGATCACCGAGAAAAATGCGCGGCTTTACCGTCTGGCGCATTTTGATGATTTAACCGGGGCGGCCAATCGCTGCCTGTTGGTTGAGCATGGCAACGCCTATTTGGCGAGCGCGGTGCGCAAGGGGCAGCTTTCTGCTTTTTTCCATATTGATCTTGATCATTTCAAACATTTGAATGACACGTTAGGCCATGCCGCCGGCGATGAATTATTGCGCCTTGTCACCAAAGAATTGCGGGCAACGGTGCGGCTTGATGATGTGGTGGCGCGCCTCGGCGGGGATGAGTTTGGCATATTGGTTAAAGGGCTTGATGGCAAAAAAGATGCGGAAATGATCGCGCAAAAAATAATGGGTCGCCTAGAGCAAACCCAAAATGTTATGGGCACGGCGCTGCAATGCCGGGCGTCTATTGGCATTGCTTTTTCACCCCAACATGGCGTGTCGATTTCTGAGTTGATGAAAAATTCTGATCTGGCATTGCAACAGGCCAAAAGATTGGGACGCGGGAAATATCGCTTCTGTTCTTCTGAATTACAATCCAAGGCGCGGCGTATGCGTGAGGTGGAAAAAGAATTGCGCGCTGCCTTGGCCGCAAACGCGGTTTGCTACCATTTCCAACCCATCGTCGAAGTGCAATCGGGTCTGGTGACCGGGGCCGAGGCCCTGATGCGTGTAGAAGGGTCAACGCCTTGCAGTGCCACCGCCGAAGAATTGATCGATGCGGCAGAAACAGTCGGGGCGATGGATGCGCTCGGTGCACAACTTTTTGCTTCGTTGGAAGAGCGCGGGCGGGAATTATTCCGGCGGGTGCCAAGTTTACGCAAACTTTCCCTCAATCTCTCACCAGCAGAATTGCGTTCACAAACCCCCGTGGGACGGATCAAAGATCTGCTGGATCGCAAAGCCTTCCGGCCAGATCAATTACAAGTCGAGATAACCGAACAATCGGTCTTAGAGCGTGGCTCCGACAAAGCGATGCAGGCAATCGAGCAAGTTTTTGAAATGGGTGTTTCGATTGTGATGGATGATTTTGGAACCGGCTATTCAAGTTTAACCCATTTGAAAATGCTCCCCATTAGCGGGGTTAAAATTGATAAATCCTTCGTTCAGGAATTAAACTCCGATATGCGCGACGCGGCAATCGTGCGGTCACTGGTGGGCATGTGTAAAGGGTTGGGGCTGACAGTGACGGCCGAAGGGGTTGAGCATCTGGCGCAGTTGGAAACATTGCGGCGCTTGGGGTGTGATTTGGTGCAAGGCCATTTATTTTATAAGGCCGCTGGGGTTGATGCGTTGGAAAGCCGGATTGATCAGACCGGAGAGCGTTTTCGGTCGGGTTTTGCAGGGCTGCATCTGGGCGATGTAGAGCAGCAACCCGCCCCCAAACAAGAACAAGAGATCCCCAAACAGGCACAAGAGACGCTGGCGGCCCCGCATGAGCAAGCGCAAAAAGCCAATCTTTACAAAGGCTAATAGGGGTCCAATGGGGGGTGACAGAGAGCCAATGAAGGGGTGCCAGAGAGCCGATGGGGCGCTCAGCCGCCAGCCCGCTCTTGCCACCAGCTTTCCCTCCCCATTTTTCCGACCCCAGTGAACATGGATTGGACTTTGTTTGCGAGGCTGTTATAAGCCCGCTTGGCGGGGGAATATTGCCCCCCTTCATCAACCAAACATATTCAATTGGAAAGTACCCTATGTCGCAGGATCAAGATTATATTGTCGCCGATATCAATTTGGCAGAATTTGGCAACAAGGAAATTAAAATCGCCGAAACGGAAATGCCCGGGCTGATGGCGACACGGGAAGAATATGGCCCCAAGCAACCCTTAAAGGGCGCACGCATTGCCGGTTCTTTGCACATGACCATTCAAACCGCGGTACTGATCCAGACATTGGAAGCCTTGGGTGCCGATGTGCGCTGGGCAAGTTGTAATATTTATTCAACCCAAGACCATGCCGCCGCCGCGATCGCTGCCAATGGCACGCCAGTTTTTGCCATCAAAGGGGAAAGCCTCGAAGAATATTGGCAATATTGCGATAAAATTTTCGAATGGCCCGGGGGTGAAACAGCCAATATGATTCTTGATGATGGGGGGGATGCCACCTTGTTGGTGTTGTTGGGGGCTGATGCGGAAAAAAATCCTGATGTGGTGGAAAACCCAACCAATGAAGAAGAAGAATTTTTATTTAAAACCATCAAGGCACGGCTGGCCAAAGACCCGGGTTGGTATTCAAAAGTAAAAGCCAATATTCAAGGGGTGACAGAAGAAACAACCACCGGCGTGATGCGCCTTTATCAGCGGGAAAAAGCAGGCTCGCTGCCATTTCCTGCGATCAACGTCAATGACAGCGTAACCAAGTCCAAGTTTGATAATAAATATGGCTGCAAGGAATCGCTGGTCGACGCCATTCGCCGGGGAACAGATACGATGATGGCGGGCAAGCTTGCCTGTGTCGCCGGATATGGCGATGTGGGCAAAGGATCGGCCCAGTCTTTGCGCGGCGCGGGTGCCCGGGTCATGGTCACTGAAATCGATCCGATTTGCGCTTTGCAGGCGGCGATGGACGGGTTTGAAGTTGTCACCATGGAACAGGCGGTGCCGCGTGCGGATATTTTTGTCACCACAACCGGCAATAAAGATATCATTACCGCAGAACATATGAGCGGCATGAAACATATGGCGATTGTTTGCAATATCGGCCATTTCGACAATGAAATTCAGGTCGGGGCGTTGCGGAATTATCAATGGACCAATATCAAACCGCAGGTCGATATGATCGAATTTCCCGATGGCCATGCCATTATCTTACTGTCCGAAGGGCGCTTGGTGAATTTGGGCAATGCCACGGGACACCCTTCATTTGTGATGTCCGCAAGTTTTACAAATCAAACCCTCGCGCAAATCGAGCTTTGGACCCAAGGGGATAAATATAAAAACAAAGTCTATGTGTTGCCTAAGCATCTGGATGAAAAAGTGGCCGCCATGCATTTGGCAAAAGTGGGGGCGCAACTGTCCAAGCTAACCGACGAGCAGGCAGAATATATTGGCGTCTCCCCTGAAGGCCCGTTCAAGTCTGAAGCCTATCGCTACTAGGCTTAAAAATAATCAGGCTCTTGGGCGCAGCTGGTAGAGTCGCCTGGCCCCATAATTTTTGGCGAGGCGGGTGGTGCCTACAAAGGCGCACTCGAAGGGGCTGGTCCCTGACATTTCCAACGCGCAAGCGAAGGTTTCTGAAACAAAGATTGCCCCGGTTGGGGTGGCCGGCTCCATGCGGGCGGTTTCAGAAACCAAAGCCCCGAAACAGTTTTTCTGATTAAGGATGGAATCGCGGGTTTCATATACAGGCCCATAATGAGCAGAAATCCGCACCCCCTTCAGCGTATCGCCAATGGGGGAGCTGGCGAGATTATGGGTAATGGCAAGCTCAAGCTCCTGACAAAGACTGGCCGCCTGCAAAGGATCATCAAGTATGATAAAAAGGGCATCCCCCCAAGAGTTTTGGCTGATAATATTATTTTTATAGCGCTTTAAAACCTCAGAGCAGCAATAGAGCAAGTCTTCCGCATAATGACGATATTGATATTCGCTTAATTTTGAAAACCCGGCAAAGTCACTAAAAATGAGCGCTCGAAAAAGCCTTTTTATGGGCTGGTCGGGGCTGCTCGGGCGGTTGAGGTTTCGGCTTAATTTGGCAAAAGGGATAATATGAACCTGACGGTCATACTGTTGCCAGGCCCTTATATCGGCCGCAGTGCCCGCAACCCCATCATTTTGTTTGCCATCCCAAACGGCAATCAAATGAGCATCCACTTGCAAGTGCCGCGCCTGCATTAAAGCAAGCCCTTGCATATGTAGGCTGGCAAAAGTGAACTGCCACGGATCATGCAAATAGGGCTGATCCGTGCTACAGCGAAAACTTTGGGCGCGCTGCTTAACCGCATGATAGCGCTTTCGCCACCCCACCCCGCCGGGATCGATAGAATGGACGAAAAAATCTTCCTCATCAAATGGCAAGATGAGGTGTAAGTCTATCCCAAGATCCAAGGCGATCTCAGCCACAAGAATATCGCTACCACAGGCAAGGGATCCATATAGGGTGCCGATTTTAAGCGTTTTCAGCTTTTGGCCAATCTGTTTTCTAAGGTTCTCTTCTGCTGTCTTGTCCTCTTCGCTATGGGCGAATTCATACATGTGGCCGCAATAGACAGCGATATTGGCAATATGCAAGCAATCTCTAATCTGGACCGATTGATCGGCCTCCATGTGAAGATGGGACAATAAAGCGCTAAGGTTGCGCCACGTTGACGCGTGCCAGCGTCGGTTTGAAGGGGCAATATCATAAGCCTGTGAGAGGGCGGTCATGGCGTCGCCAATATTATCGAGGATGAGCGCGGCTTCGCAAAGGGTCGCAAGAGACCAATAGGTGGGTTCATCTTGCGCCGCTAATTGGCTGACCTCTTTGGCCAATGATTGCGCTTTTTCGTTTTCGCCTAATAATATTTGTAGCGTAGCCGCATTTATGCCGGGATAGTAAGACCGCGTCTCTTGAAAAAGTTTTTGGTATAGATGGGCCGATTGTATAAGCCATTTTTCGCGCTCCTCTTTGTTGCGCGCATTTAGGGCGAGGTCTTTGTAGAGGCGCGCCTTTAAGGCGCGCACATCCGTAAGATTTGAGCGGTCAAGATTGAATAAATCATATTCGCTAAGCGCCGCCCCAATGGCCCCTGTTTGGGCAAGGGCGAGAACGCGCAGATAGGCCAGGCTTTCTGGCGGCGCGCCTGTTGCGGTTTCTTCCATGGTGGATTTGGAAAGATCATAGGCAGCTAAACAATTGCCACGACTTAAAAGTTGGCGAATTTGTTCTATAGCATCTCCCTTCTCATCAATCGTCACCTTCAATCCCCAATTTTGTGAATAATATAATCATTGGTTCGCCATTGAATATAATCATAAACCCCTTTTTTGGTGGTTGGTAGAAAATAAACCGACGAAGGGTAGATAGGCTCAAGGTCCTTCTGATAGGGCGTGAACAAGATAGTCCCGAGAACCCCAATCACGGATAGCAAGAACGAAATTTTTATCCATGCTCACAGCCATATTGCCATAGAGGTCACTGTCGCCTTCTACAGCTCCAATTCCTTTTTGGGCCCAGTCAAGGGTGTCATAAAATTTTGTCGAACGGTCAAGGCGCTGCATTATCTGCTTGGACTCTTCGGGTGTGAGAAGTTCCAGCGGGGTAAAGAGTGTCAACTCTTGCTCCGGATTGGCGAATCCATCCCTTTTGCTCTCAAAGGAACAAAATCGTGCATCTTCAAAGTCGCAAACCGCCAGTTGAATGGTCATATAGACTTCACCATCAAAGCGATTGAGGGCAAATATTGGCGTGTCATCATTAAATTGACCGACCTGAATCAGAAAATCTCGATAACCCTGCGATTTCCATCCTAATATTTCAATGTCTTCATCATTAAAGTCGCTCCAAACCTCGCGATATCCATCATCATCGCGGATAAATAAGGTTTGCGGACACCCTCCCGTGCCACAAAACTCCATCACTGAGACATAAGAAAAGAAATCCACGAAGCCATCGTCATTCATGTCATCTCGGCGGACGATCTGTATTTCTTCTTGAAACTCATCACGCGTGAGGCCGCTATTGGGATCGGCTTCAATTTCCGATTCAATATAAATGTCATTCCCGTCCTGTTCAGAGTAGCGAATGTCGGGAACCTCATCGAAACGCACTTCGCGGTAAAGCGCATAATACCAATCGACAAAATTTTCATATTGGTTGACAGGATCAAGGCGGGTGATTTTCGATTGCACCCGCCAGTAAAAAATACCAGCGCCAATAAGGGCGAGCAGGCCAAGCCCCCCGGCGAGCATACGCCGCTGGGCTTGGCGTCTCTTGTCACGCTGCCATAGATCATCAAAGCTAACCCCCAATATGCCAGCGCTTAGCCGGGCTTTAAGGCGGGCCAGCCCATCTTTTTTCCAGTCCGGGGCCAGCGGCTCATCGGGAATATCCGTAAGTTGGCCATCGGGGGTCACTTGAAAGCGTAAAGAGGGGCAAAAACATTCGGTCTCTGGGTCTCCAGAATTGGGTGCCCCCTCAATGATCACGGCAAAAACACGGGCATCCGGGCGTTGCTTAAAGCGGCGCACCTCCATATCGACCCAAGGCGATTGGGCAGAATGGGGCGAGCATAAAACGATCAGGGTTTGAGATTCATCCAGCGCCCCTTCCAATGTTTTGCCCAAACTTTCGCTGGCCCCCATTTCTTCATCATCGCGAAAAATACGCCCCATGGTGCGGGTGGTCGGGTCCACATCGGCCACCACCCCCAAGGGCAGACGATAGGTCTCCAGCGCTTGATGCAGCTTTTTCGCCCAGGCTTTATCTTTCTGACTATAGGATATAAAGGCGCGATAGCGCTTAGAGCCGGTTTGCATTGGCTTTCTCTCTCTTGACGATTAGTCACAATAACAATGCCCGCCCAAGATGACCAGCAGCCAGAGTGGGCCATCACTACGGGTTTGCCCGTCCTATTTCTTTATTTCACGCCATGGACCAAGAGATCTGATAAGTCTTGGAACTGAGCACCCACGCGTGCCCGTTTGATGGCGGCTGTTCTTGAGCGCATCGCCCTGCGCTAGGTCGGGCAAGGCCCCCCCATCCATTAATGAAAAATGTTCAACAAAAACGGCATCTTGCCTAAATAATTGCTATTTAAGGGATAGTGGGGGAATATTATGTCTCTGCTCATCGTTAACCTTGTGAAACAGAGGAGGTTTGATGCAGCAAAATGGAAATGTGGAGAAGTCGGGCGTAAAATCGGGTAAGCGGGATTTGAAAGCCAGCCTATACCCTGTGCCCAAGGGGAAATGGAAACAGTTTGAATTGATCAAAGAAGGCATCGAGACGGCGCCCTTGCTGCGCGAAATTGTCTCGGTTGACGGGGCGTGGGATTTGCAAAAAGGGCGGCAGGACAAAATATTGGTTCAGCGCGAGGCAAAATCCATTCCTATTCGCGGCATACGCAAATCAAAAATTGCTGGACGCAAATTGGTTGATGTCCATGAATCACGCTTTACCGGCACCTCAAAACAATTTTCATTGGCGCGTAAATTTTTGAAAAATTTTGCCAAAGAATGGGGCGGTGAATTATCCCGTGCCAAAATTGTTTTGCTGCCGCCGGGAAAGAAAGTTTATGCCCATCGGGATCGGGGTGAATATTACCGGGTGCGCGATCGTTTCCATCTGATCCTGCAAACGAGTGAGGCAGGCAGTTGGTTGCGTGCTGGTGATGAGGCCGTCCGCATGAAAACCGGCGAGCTATGGCGCTTTAATAATAAGGCAGAGCATGAGGCCCATAATGATAGCGACATGGATCGCATTCATTTCATTTTTGATCTAAAGCCCATCAAAAAATAAATCCGCCGCTATAAATCGCCTTTCAGCAATTTCATCACGCCGGAAAAGTCGAGATCATCTTTTCCGGCTGCTTCCATCAGCGTGTAGATCTGCTCGGCCATGGCGCCCATAGGAATAGAGGCGCGCGCCGCCTCAGCAACCCCGCCCGCGAGGCGTAAATCTTTCAGCATCATGGCGGCGGCAAAGCCTGCTTTATAATTATTATTGGAAGGGGCGTTGGGTACCGGGCCGGGTGCCGGGCAATAGCTTGTCATAGACCAGCATTGGCCCGAAGCGGTGGAAGAAATATCGAAAAATTTTTGTGCGTCCAGCCCCAGTTTTTCTGCCAAGTTAAACGCTTCGCACGTGCCGATCATGGAAATGCCGAGCAACATATTATTGCAGATCTTGGCGGCCTGCCCCATGCCCGCGCCGCCAGCATGGAAAATATTTTTGCCCATAGCTTCAAGAAAGGGTTTGGCTTTGTTAAAGCTCTCACTCGGGCCACCCACCATAAAGGTGAGCGTGCCTGCCGCCGCCGCCGCGATACCGCCGGAGACGGGCGCGTCCACAAAGAAAAAGCCTCGGCTTGCGGCGCCTTCGCCAACGGCTTTGGCGGTTTCCACATCAATGGTCGAGCAATCCATAAACAGGCAGGCGGCGGGAATGGAGGCGGGCAGACCCTCTGCGCTGGTGTAGACACTGGCCACATGTTTGCCTGCGGGTAGCATGGTAATAACCGCTTCGATTTTGCTGGCGTCAAAATTGCCCAAATCCGATACGGCTTTCGCCCCCTTGGCGACCGCGCTGGCGATAGCCTTTTCTGACAGGTCAAAGGCGTGAACCTCATGGCCTGCTTTGACGAGATTAGCCGCCATGCCGGAGCCCATATTGCCAAGACCGATAAAAAGAAGTTCTGCCATGTCTAGTCCTCACTATATGTATTTATTTGGTTGTAATAATCACCAGCACTATCGGTGTGGATATGCTTGCCTTCGTTTAATTCATTTGGCGTATTAAAGGCCCCCAGCGCCACCGCTACCCAATTTTCCTTATTGTCAAGCAGGCGCCAAAATAAAGACGAGCCGCAAATAATGCAAAAGCCGCGCTCGGCTTTGTCGGAGGACTCATACCAAGCAAGGCTTTCACTCCCCGTGACGAGGACCAGATGATCTTGTGACACGCTTGCCGAAGGCCAATAATTGCCCGCCCAGCGCTGGCATTGTTTGCAATGGCAGGCGGCTGAACGGATGATCGGCCCGTCAAGGCGAAATTTAATATCGCCACAAAGACATTGGCCTTTTAAGGAAGCGCTCATAGGGCAATCCAAATGATTAGTTCATGGTCGGGATGACAAATTCGGAACCCTGCACATCTTCTGGCCATCTTTGGGTGATGGTTTTGATTTTGGTCCAAAAGCGCACCCCCTCCGGGCCGTGCTGGTTGGTGTCGCCAAAGCCGGAGCGCTTCCAGCCGCCAAAAGTGTGATAGGCAACGGGAACCGGGATGGGGACATTGACCCCGACCATGCCTACATTGACGCGGGCAGCAAATTCGCGCGCTGCCGACCCATTGCGGGTGAAAATAGCTACCCCATTGCCATATTGATGGTTGGAGGGCAGCGCCACGGCCTCCTCAAAATTATCAGCGCGGGCAATTTGCAAAACGGGGCCGAAAATTTCTTCTCTATAGGATTGATGGGTTGGCTTGGCCTTGTCGAGCAAGGTGCCACCAAGGAAAAACCCGTTTTCATAGCCTTGTAAGGAGAAATCGCGGCCATCAACAATCATCTTCTGACCTTCATCTACAGCCATCTGGATATAGTTTTTCACCCGTGCCTTGTGCTCGGCGGTAACCAGCGGGCCGAGATCTGAATCTTCTGACAGCGAGGGCCCAATGCGCAAGCCTTCAACCCTTGGCTTTAGCATTTCAATAAGCTGCTCGGCGGTGCCGTTGCCTACAGGCACCGCCACCGGCGTTGCCATGCAGCGCTCACCGGCCGAGCCATAGGCCGAGCCAATAAGCTGATTAACCACATTATCCATATCCGCATCGGGCAGGATGATCATATGGTTTTTAGCGCCGCCAAAGGCTTGCACCCGTTTGTTATTGGCCGCCCCTTGGGCATAGATATATTGGGCAATGTCAGAAGAGCCCACAAAAGAGATGGCTTTGACGCGGGGGTCTTGCAGCAGCGTATCCACCGCTTCCTTGTCGCCATTAACGACATTCAGCACCCCTTCGGGCGCGCCCGCTTCCATCATCAATTCTGCCAAACGCAAGGGCACGGACGGGTCGCGTTCGGAGGGTTTATTGATAAAGCAATTCCCCGCCGCAATAGCCGTACCAAACATCCACATGGGGATCATGGCTGGAAAGTTGAATGGGGTGATGCCGGAAACAACGCCCAAAGGTTGGCGCATGGAATAAACATCAATGCCGGGCCCGGCAGATTCCGTATAGTCACCCTTTTGCAGATGGGGAATACCGCAGGAAAACTCGATAACTTCAAGGCCGCGCTGTACATCGCCTCTGGCATCGGGCAGGGTTTTGCCATGCTCGGACGAGAGCATTTTCGCCAAATGCTCCATATCTTTTTCGACCAGCTCTTTGAATTTGAACATCACCCGGGCGCGGCGCTGGGGGTTCATTTGCGACCATTGGGGAAAGGCTTTTTCAGCGGCATTGATTGCGCTTTCTACCTCTTGTTTGCTGGCAAGGCTCACTTGCGCCTGCACTTCGCCCAATGTGGGGTTGTAAATATCATGGAGGCGGCCCGATTGACCTGCAACCGCTTTACCATTGATAAAATGTCCAAGGGTTTTCATGGGAAATAGTCCTTCGTTTTTCAAAATCCGATGGCCGAAATATTTTCAGGCATCATTCAGGCTTGTGGGATGCACATGACAGGGATTGGTCACATCAATTCAACAGCAACCGCCGTGGCTTCGCCGCCACCAATGCAAAGAGACGCAACGCCGCGCTTGCCGCCACGCTTTTCGAGAGCATTGATCAGTGTAGTGATTATTCGCGCGCCGGAAGCGCCAATAGGGTGGCCAAGGGCGGTTGCGCCACCATTGATATTGACCTTATCATGGGAAAGCCCCAGTTCGCGCATAGCCGCCATGGGCACAACGGCAAAGGCTTCATTGATCTCGTAAAGATCAACATCCTTGTCGCTCCATCCGGTTTGCTTGAACAATTTTTCCATGGCGCCCACAGGGGCGGTGGTAAACCAGGCCGGTTCATGGGCGTTTTGGGTCTGGCCAACGAGTTTGGCCAGCGGTTTAATGCCGCGTTTTTCGGCTTCGGATTGGCGCATTAAAACAAGTGCCGCCGCCCCATCGGAAATAGAAGAGGCATTGGCCGCGGTCACCGTGCCGTCTTTTTTGAACACAGGCCGCAAAGAGGGAATTTTATCAGGCCGCGCCTTGGCGGGCTGTTCGTCTTTTTCAACAAGGGTTTCCCCTTTGCGGGATTTAACCGTCACGGGCACGATCTCGCCATCAAAGGCATTGGTTTTTTCCGCATCCAAAGCCCGCTGCAAAGAGGTCAAGGCATAAGCATCTTGTTCCTCACGGGTAAATTGATATTTGTCGGCACATTTTTCTGCAAAAACCCCCATGGCCCCGCCTTCATAAGCATCTTCAAGCCCATCAAGGAACATGTGATCCATGGCTTGGGCATGGCCAAGTCGGGCTCCTGAGCGCATTTTGGGCAATAGGTAAGGGGCGTTGGTCATGCTTTCCATGCCGCCGGCAATGCCTATTGTCACCGCGCCAGCCTTGATGGCGTCGGCCATTTGCATCACGGTTTTCATGCCTGAGCCGCACATTTTATTGACGGTGGTGCAGGGGGTCGTATTGGGTAGGCCGGCCTTCAAGGCTGCTTGGCGCGCCGGGGCTTGTCCTTGTCCGGCGGGCAACACGCAGCCCATCAGCACTTCATCAATATCCTCTGGCTTGAGGTTAGAGCGCTCAATGGCGGCTTTGATAGCGGTGGCCCCCAGCTCCCAAGCCTTAACGCTAGCAAAATCTCCTTGAAAACCGGCCATAGGGGTGCGGGCGATGGCGGTAATAACGATCGGATCGGACATGGGTTTCTCCTCGGTTTATTATCTATTTTGGTTGCGGTAGGGGGCGAGCAAGTGGCGGGCGACAATCAGGCGCATCACTTCATTAGCCCCCTCGAGAATTTGGTGAACGCGCACATCGCGCAACATGCGCTCCAGCGGGTAATCTTTCAAGTAGCCATAGCCCCCATGCATTTGCAGGGCCCGATTGACCACATCAAACCCAATATCGGTGGTAAAGCGCTTGGCCATGGCGCAAAGGGCGGTGGCGTCCGGGGTCTTTTGATCCAGGGACCAGGCGGCGCGATAAAGCAAAGTGCGGGCTGCTTCCAGTTCGGTTTTCATATCGGCCAGAGTGAATTGAATGGTTTGCTGTTGGTTTAGGGCTTTGCCAAAGGCCTGGCGCTCATTTGTATAGTCAAGCGCTGCCTCCAGTGCCGCGTCTGCGGTACCCAGCGAGCAGGCGGCAATGTTTAATCGCCCGCCATCCAACCCCATCATGGCAAATTTAAAACCATCACCTTCTGCGCCAATACGATTGGCAACTGGAATGCGCACATTATCAAACGACACAATGGTGGTCGGTTGGGCGTTCCATCCCAATTTGCGTTCATTGGCACCAAAACTTAAGCCCTTGGCGTCCTTTTCCACCAGCACTGCCGATATGCCCTTGGGGCCATCCCCCCCAGTGCGCACCATAACGAGATAGAGATCGGTGATCCCGCCGCCAGAGATAAACGCTTTTGAACCATTTAGAATATAGTCATCGCCGTCTCGCACCGCTTTGGTTTTAAGAGCTGCCGCGTCAGAGCCAGAGCCGGGCTCGGTTAAACAATAGGAAGAAAGCATCTCCATGGATGTTAGCTTGGGCACATATTTGGCACGCAAATCACCATCGGCAAATTTGTCGATCATCCATGACACCATATTGTGAATGGAAATATAGGCAGCGGTAGCAGTGCATCCGCGCGACAAGGCTTCAAAAACAAGAACCGCATCAAGGCGCGACAGGGCAGAGCCCCCATGTTCCTCGCCCGTATAAATACCCGCAAGTCCAAGCGCGGCGGCTTCGCGAATGGTATCAACAGGAAAAACTTTATTCTCATCCCAGTCCGCCGCATGGGGGGCCAAGGCGTCCGCGGCAAATCTCTGTGCCATTTCCTGAATCGCGAGCTGTTCGTCACTGAGGCTAAATTGCATGCGATTGTTCCTTTCGGTTCACCTCTTGCCAGATGCGTTATCATGGGCGGCCATGCTATAACAAGGGTTGGGGGCAGGGTTAATAAAGCTGTTTGGTTTCGTTCAAAAAGGACTAAAAAATTGGTCAATCTTGCGAAAAATCGCCGTGAATTTGCCTCATGCTTTGCCCCCGCCTGTGCTTTAACAGGGGCCCAAGAGAGCCGTTAAGTGCTTCTGGAAGATAGGGAAATTTTATGACCAAGGAAAAGTCAAAAAAGCCTGTGGCGAGCGGACACGAAAAATCAAGTCCGCAAAAATTGAGCCTGCATGTGCCGGAGCCCAAAACCCGCCCCGGTGATAAGCCCGATTTTTCTTATGTGCGCATTTCTCCTGTGGGGGAAACCCCCAGACCGGCGCTGGATGTCAGTGCTATTGAAATACGCGATCTGGCCTTTGGCATGGTGCGTGTATTGGACGATCAGGGCGAGGCGCAAGGCCCATGGGCGGTTGAGCTTGAAGAGGATGTTTTGCGCAAAGGTTTGCGGGCGATGATGCGTACCCGCGCCTTCGACAAAAGAATGCAGCGGGCCCAACGTCAAGGTAAAACATCCTTTTATATGCAGGCCACTGGCGAAGAAGCGATTTCGGTTGCACAGCAGATGGTGTTGCGCAAAGGCGATATGAGCTTTCCCACCTATCGCCAACAAGGTCTGTTATTCGCGCAGGACTTTCCCATTTTGGAAATGATGAATCAGATCTATTCCAATGAAAAAGACGCCTTGCGAGGCCGCCAATTGCCGGTGCTTTATTCCTTTAAAAAAGCGGGGCATTTCACGATCTCCGGCAATTTGGCAACCCAATATATTCAGGCGGTGGGCTGGGCCATGGGCTCGGCCATTAAGGGCGACGATAAAATTGCCTGTGGCTGGATTGGCGATGGTTCCACAGCGGAAAATGATTTTCATTCTGCTTTGGTTTTTGCTGGGGTTTATCGCGCACCGGTCATATTGAACATCACCAATAATCAATGGGCGATTTCTTCTTTTCAAGGCATTGCAGGCGGTGAGGCTACGGTATTCGCGGCCCGTGGTGTCGGCTATGGGGTGCCGGCCTTGCGCGTGGATGGTAATGATTTCTTGGCCGTTTACGCGGTCAGCGAATGGGCGGCCGAGCGCGCCCGGCGCAATCTGGGGCCAACCTTGATTGAATGGATTACCTATCGCGCAGCCGCCCACTCAACTTCTGATGACCCGTCCAAATATCGACCCAAGGATGATTGGGAACATTGGCCCCTGGGCGATCCCATTGAGCGGTTAAAGCAGCACATGATCAAGCGGGGTATGTGGAGCGACGAACAACATGTGCAGGCAGAAGCCGAATATGATGAAGAAATGCGCGTGGCTGCCGAAGAAGCCGAATCCTACGGCACCCTACAAGCGTTGGAACATCGCCCCAGCCCGGCGGAAATGTTTGAAAATGTATTTGAAGAAATGCCGCCGCATCTGCGTCGCCAGCGTCAGGAAATGGGGGTTTAACCATGGATGGATCAGCTGAGTTTGAGGTCAAAACCATGAGCATGATCGAAGCCATTCGTGATGCCCATGATGTGATGATGGCGCGGGATGAAAATGTCGTCGTGTTTGGCGAAGATGCGGGCTATTTCGGGGGCGTTTTTCGCTGCACCGAAGGCTTGCAACAAAAATATGGCAAGCACCGCGCTTTCGATGCCCCTATTTCTGAAAGCGGTATTGTGGGTGCTGCCATTGGCATGGCAACCTATGGGTTGCGCCCTTGCGTAGAAATTCAGTTCGCCGATTATGTTTATCCGGCCTATGATCAAATTGTTTCAGAAGCCGCAAGAATACGTCATCGCTCCAATGGAGAGTTCACCTGCCCGATGGTGGTGCGGATGCCGGTTGGGGGGGGCATTTTCGGGGGCCAAACCCATAGCCAGTCAGTGGAAGCGATCTTCACCCATGTTGTGGGGTTGAAAGTCGTCATGCCATCGAACCCGCGGGATGCCAAAGGCTTGCTGATCGCCTCGATTGAGGATCCGGATCCGGTTATTTTCCTAGAGCCGAAACGGATTTATAATGGTCCTTTCGATGGCCACCATGAGCGCCCGGTTGTGCCCTGGTCCAAACATGAGGATGGTCAGGTAAAGACAGGCTATTACAAGACCGAGCTTGGCAAGGCAGCGATTGCGCGCGAGGGCCGCGAGGTGACAATCCTCACCTATGGTACCATGGTGCATGTGGCGTTGGCAGCAGCAGAAGAAACCGGCGTGGATGCCGAGATCATTGATCTGCGCACCTTGTTGCCTCTCGACCAAGAGGCCATCGAGGCTTCGGTCAACAAAACTGGCCGGTGTATTGTGGTGCATGAGGCAACGCGAACATCCGGTTTCGGGGCCGAGCTGTGCGCTTTGGTGCAGCGCCATTGTTTTTATGCGTTGGAAGCCCCGATCATACGGGTTACCGGCTATGATACGCCCTACCCGCATGTGAATGAATGGGATTATTTCCCCAGCCCCGAGCGTGTCGGGGAGGCGATGAAACAGATATTGGAGGCCTGAGCATGGGCATTCATGTAATAAAACTTCCCGATGTTGGTGAAGGGGTGGCTGAAGCGGAATTCGTCGCGGTGCATGTAAAGCCCGGCGATGTGGTTTCTTCCGATCAAACGCTGGCAGATGTGATGACCGACAAGGCCACGGTTGAAATTCCTGCCCCGGTCGCGGGTGTGGTTAAATGGATTGGCCCGGAAATCGGTGAGACGGTCGCCGTCGGCTCCGAGATTATCAAGCTGGAAGTAGCGGGTGCGGGCAATGAAAAAACGGCTGAAGCCGCCTCCAAAGGGGCTGGGAAAGAGGCCGCGCCAACCGCGCAAAAGGCTGCAGAAACAACAAAACCAAAAGCCGCCCCACAAAAAGCATCAGAAAAAATAACGGCAAAAAATCCCAGCCAAAATGCCCCATCAAGCCCGGCGGCGTCATCGGCAATAACAAGAAGCAATGGGGCCGCACCCAAACATTTTCGCGCCCCTGACGAAGCCCCTCTCGCTGCCCCCGCAGTGCGCGCCAGAGCACGGGCGCAGGGTATTGATCTTGCCTTTGTGCATGGCTCCGGCCCGGCCGGGCGCATTACCCACGAAGATTTGGATGCCTATATGGCCAAGGGCCCGACTGCGCCAACCGGCGGCACCATGGCCCCCAACACACAGGTTGAAGAGATTAAAGTCATTGGTCTTCGGCGCAAAATTGCTGAAAAAATGCAAGATGCCAAACGCCGCATCCCCCATTTTGCCTATGTGGAAGAGTGTGATGTAACGGCACTGGAAGAATTGCGCCAACATATCAATAAATCGCGCCGTGATGATCAACCAAAGTTGACGGTGTTACCCTTTATCATGCGGGCCTTGGTGTTGGCGATTAAAGACTATCCGCAAATGAATGTGCGCTATGATGATGATGAAAATGTGGTTCATCGTTATGGCGGCGTGCATATAGGCATTGCCACCCAAACCGCCAATGGCTTGATTGTGCCAGTGGTGCGCCATGCAGAAGCCAATGATCTTTGGGCCAATGCCACGGCGGTAAAACGTTTGGCCGATGCCGCGCGCGACGGCTCTGCCAAACGCGAAGAGCTTTCCGGTTCGACCATCACCATCACCTCGCTCGGCCCCTTGGGGGGTATTGTCACAACCCCGGTGATCAATCACCCGGAAGTGGCAATTTTAGGGATCAACAAAATTGTCACACGCCCCATATATAATGATCAAGGGCAGGTGGTGCCCCGCAAAATGATGAATCTTTCTTCGTCTTTTGATCATCGGGTGGTCGATGGTTGGGATGCGGCGGAATTTGTACAAAAAATTCGCGGGTTTCTCGAATATCCCGCAACGCTTTTCATTTAATTCAGTTTCTTTCTTTTGTGAGCGGATCAATTATGACAGATATTGCCTGTGACGTGTTGGTGTTGGGCGGGGGGCCCGGCGGTTATATCGCCGGTATTCGCGCGGGACAGTTGGGCCTTAACACGGTTTTGGTAGAAACCCATCGCCTCGGCGGGTGCTGCTTGAATGTCGGCTGTATCCCGTCCAAGGCACTGATCCATGTGGCGGAAGAATATCACCAGACCCAGAAAAATGCTGATGGCAAATCATCTTATGGCATCGCCGTCAAAAGCCCGACCCTCGATTTTACCGAAACCATGAAATGGAAAGAGGGTATCGTTAAGCGCTTAAACCAAGGGGTGGCCGGCCTGTTGAAAAAAGCAGGCACCAAAGTCGTTAGCGGTTGGGGCGAGATGGTGGATGGCAAGACCTGTGTGGTCAAAACCGATAGTGGCACCACCAAGATCAAAGCCAAACATGTCATTCTGGCAACCGGTTCCCATTCCGTCGAGCTGCCCTTTTTGCCTTTTTCTGAAAAAGTCATTTCTTCCACGGGAGCGTTGGGCCTGACGGAGGTACCAAAACGGCTCGTGGTCATTGGTGGGGGCTATATCGGTATTGAATTGGGCACCGCTTTTGCCAAGCTCGGGGCCAAGGTCGACATTGTCGAAGCCTTGCCCGCCATCTTGCCGCACTATGATAAAAATCTGAGCAAGCCGGTAGTGGCGCGGTTGCAGGGGCTCAATATCGGCCTTCATGTTGCCACCAAAGCCAAAGGTTTAAACAAGGCGGGTGATTTGCTGGTAGAAGATAAAGACGACAAAGAACAGGTACTCAAGGCCGACAAAATTTTGGTCACTGTCGGCCGCAGGCCCGCCACTGAAGGGTGGGGCTTACAAGGGTTGGACCTGACCATGAAAGGCCCCTTCATTAATATTGACGAGCGTTGTCATACCAGCATGCGCAATGTTTGGGCGATTGGCGATGTCACTGGCGAACCGATGCTCGCCCACCGGGCCATGGCCCAAGGGGAAATGGTGGCCGAGATTATCGCCGGAGAAAAACGCCGCTGGGACAAGCGCGCCATGCCCGCCATTTGCTTTGCGGATCCGGAATTGGTGCAGGTGGGTTTGAGTGAAAAACAAGCCAAAGACCGCTCTATCGAGATTGTGGTTGGGCAGTTTCCCTTCCTTGCCAATGGCCGCGCCATGAGCATGGATGATGACGCAGGTTTTGTGCGCGTCATCGCGCGCAAAGATAATCATCTGGTGTTGGGCATTGAAGGGGTGGGGGCGCATATTTCAGAACTGGCCGCAGAATTTTCGCTGGCAATAGAAATGGGCGCGTGCCTCGAAGATTTGGCCGAGACCATTCACGCTCACCCAACCAAATCCGAAGGGGTGCAAGAAGCAGCCCTAAAAGCCCTAGGTCACGCTTTGCATATTTAAGGGGACGGGGGTGAAATTCTCTTTGTGATGTTGCCTTTCCACCGTCACCCCTGCGAAAGCAGGGGCCCATCTCGGAAAGAAGCAAAATGAGCGAGAAGTTGTTATCATTACACCGATGAAACACTATTACCTTCTCCATTCCACAGAACATAATAGCGGCTGTTGTTTCCGCTAACTTCATACGTATCCTGCGAGGCTCGCTGATAGGCGCACTTCAGGGTGAGGTTTATTTCTGCCCGCTACTGGCTTCAATTTCTAAAATCGCCTTTCCAATCAAGGCCAATTCATGCGTGCCTGAAAAACGATGGTCGCTGTTTTTTTCCAGATGCACACTCACCTGCGGGGCTTCAATATGTTCGGCCAAACCCATGGCATGGGTCCAGGGCACGACCGCATCGGCCATGCCTTGGAGAATTTTTACCGGACAGGAAACAGCCAAAGGCTGGTTCAGTACTTGTGATTTCTTGCCATCGTCAAACAGCGCCTTGGTATAGACCATAACAGTCTCATCATAGTCTGAAGGAATTTCCACGCGGCCTTTTTTCTCCAATTCGAGAAAGCGCGCGGCGGGCCATTCATTGGGGATAAGCGCGGTGGTAAAATCGGGCGCCGGCGCAATAAGCACCATGCCGGCCAATCGTTCGGGCTTTTGGCGGGCGATAAGACAAGCAATCCAAGCCCCCATAGAAGAGCCCACCAAAATTTGCGCTCCCTGTGTCACCTGATCCAAAATAGCCAACCCATCTTCGGCCCAGAGGCTGATGGTGCCGTCTTCAAATTTGCCGCCGCTTTTTCCATGGCCGCGATAATCAAACCGGGTGAAAGAAATATTTTGGGTTTTCGCCCATTGATGAAGAAATTGCGCCTTGGTGCCTTCCATGTCAGAGGCATATCCCCCAAGCCAGAGCAGGCCGGGCCTGTCCGTCGCCCCCGTCGAGTGATAATAGCAAAGGTCCGGGGCGTTCGGGCGGGAAAGGGTTTGTAATTTATCGCTCATCTGTTCCATGCCTATTATCTCAACGATTGCGCCCATAATTCGACTTGACTTTAACCGGCCCTATCGTCAACCAAAGACGAACATGTCTGAACTCACGCCGCCTAAGCGCCTTGATGCGACGATTTTGCAAGTCATTCCAGAGCTGGAGACGGGCGGGGCCGAACGCACCACCTTGGAAATGGCCGATGCCATCGTCAAGGCGGGGGGGCGCGCCTTGGTGGCGTCCGAAGGGGGGCCCTTGATTGCCCCTTTAGAGGCCTCGGGGGCGCAGCATATCACCCTGCCGATGGCCAGCAAAAATCCCCTGACCATGTGGGCCAATAAGGGGGCCCTCATCAAATTGATCCAAGAACAAGGGGTCGATCTCATCCATGTCCGCTCGCGGGCCCCGGCTTGGAGTGCCTATTGGGCCGCCAAGGCCGCCAAAATCCCCTATATTACAACCTATCATGGTATTTATCGGGCCAATTCGGCCCTAAAGCGCTATTATAATGGGGTGATGGCCCGGGGGGATTTCGTCATCGCTAATTCGGATCACACAAGAGAGCATGTCTTGCTTGAGCATTATCCTCAGGCTTTGCGCGATCCAGACCGGTTAATCACCGTCCATCGGGGGGCCGATCTTAGCCGTTTTGATCCGGAAAAGGTCGAAAAAGCCAGAATTGATGCGGTCTTTGCCGCTTGGGGGGGCGAAGGTGGCTTTCGTATGCTGTTGCCGGGGCGCCTGACCTCGTGGAAAGGCCAGCGCATCGCCATAGAAGCGGCAAGCTATTTGCAACGGGGACGAGAGATGACTCGCCAAGGCGGTTCTTTCCGGCTAGTTTTGGCTGGTGGGGCGCAAGGGCGCGATGCTTATGAAGCGGCTTTGCGGGCCTTGATTGATGAGTTGGGCCTCCATCAAGAGGTGCTGATCGTCGGTCATCAGGAAGACATGCCAGCGGCGCTGCTGTGGGCCGATGTCGTGGTCTCCATGTCCGAGCGCCCAGAAGCGTTTGGCCGGATCGCGATTGAGGCGCAAGCCATGGGGCGTCCGGTTATCGCCACCAATCATGGGGGCGCGCGCGAGACGGTGGTCGATGGGCAAACGGGGTTTTTGGTCCCGCCATCAGATCCGCAAGCGGCGGGTGAGGCGATGGCAGCGATGGTGGCCATGGGGCCAGACGAACGAATGGTTTGGGGTGCGCGGGCTGCCGCCCGTGCCCGGGCCGAATTTTCGATAGAGCGCATGTGCAGACGCACATTGGCAATCTATCAAAGAGCGCTTGATGGGTCGGTTGCTTGAGAGGCGCTCATTTGTGGTTGGCATAGCTTTTGGGGAAGGGCTGTGTTTGGGGTAGGGGTATTTGGGAATGAAGAACAGTCGTATGCGTAAAATTTTGGTGTTGAAGGGCGATGGTCTCGCCGCGTTTGTTGAAGCAGAGCCTTCTTTTGCGGCCATTCGTCAGGCCCATCCGCAAGCCTCCATCGATCTTTTAACCTCCCATGAGTTGGGTCGTCTGGCCAAAGGAGCGCCGTTTTTTGATCGGGTGTTGGCGGCGGGGCCGTTTCCTGACAAGCAGGCGAAAAAAGGGTTTTATGCGCAATTGCGCAAGATCGGCTATGCCAAGGTTTATGATCTAAATGGCACATCGGAATCATTAGAAATACGCAAGGCCCTGACAGGCTTTCGCGGGGTCCCTTGGGTGGGGCCAAACCGGGTGGTCTCGAAGCGCGGGCGCGGCACGGTGATGGTG
>JALWRV010000211.1 GCA_027080545.1 Parvularculaceae bacterium | reverse complement strand
TCACCCGTCAGCAGGCATTTGAATGGGGCTTTACAGGCGTCATGTTGCGTGGCTCCGGGGTGCCATGGGATTTGCGCAAAAGCCAACCTTATGAATGTTATGATGAGCTGGATTTCGATATCATCATTGGCAAGCATGGGGATTGCTATGATCGCTATGTGTGTCGCATGGAAGAGATGAAGCAATCGCTTAAAATTATCAAACAATGTATTGCCAAATTAGAGCCAGGCCCGGTGATGAGCACCGATGGCAAAATCGCCCCGCCACGGCGCGGTGAGATGAAGGCCAGCATGGAAGCGCTCATCCACCACTTCAAATTGTATACGGAGGGCTTCAAGGTGCCCGCCGGTGAGGTCTATGCGGCGATTGAGGCTCCGAAGGGGGAGTTTGGGGTATATCTGGTCTCCGATGGCACCAATAAACCCTATAAATGCAAGATCCGCGCGCCGGGCTATCCACATTTGCAAGCCATGGACTGGATGAGCCGAGGCCATATGTTGGCCGATTGCTCTGCGATTATTGGTACGCTGGATGTCGTGTTTGGCGAAATAGACCGCTAGGCGGGGAAGGTCAGCCATGGAAATTGGCATCGATATTTTTATCCGGCTGGCGTCGGGCCTTTTTATCGTTCTTAGCATTGTCGCGCTCTCATTGATGATGTTACGCAAGCGCCATATGGGCGAACGCATTTTTGCCACCCGCATTGGCGCAACAATCTATGGGGCGCTGTTCGCCCTGTTTATTATCGTGGTGTTGATGCCCATCAGATTGGCGGTAATGAATGGCACAGCAGACATCACGGATCCGGTGATCATGGAGAAATATTTCATCGCCATTGTCATCTTGGCGGTGCTGTTTCGTACCGATATATTGGGGCGTCTGCCGCTGGTTGGCACCTATATTCGTGCCTATCGCATGGCCTATATGCGCCGCGCGGTTGAAAATGCCGAAAAAAGACTGAAAAAAATGGAAGATCAGGAAGTGATCCGAGAAGCCAAGGCGCGAGGAGAATAAAATGGCCACCGCCAAACCCGCAAAACAACAACCAAAAAGCTTTGCTTGGACACCAGAAAATGAAAAATGGTGCGTTGAACAGTTGAAAAAATACCCGGAAGGGCGTCAAGCTTCGGCGGTGATCCCGTTTTTGTGGCAGGCGCAAAAACAAGAGGGTTGGGTTTCTATTCCCGCCATGGAGCATATCGCTAATCAGCTTTCCATGCCCTATATCCGCGTCTATGAGGTGGCGAGCTTTTACACCATGTTTAATCTCGCGCCGGTGGGCGAATTTTTTGTGCAATTGTGTGGCACCACCCCGTGCATGTTGCGCGGGGCCAATGATTTAAAAAAAATATGTGAAAAAATTATCGGCCCACAAAATCAACTATCGGAAAATGGTAAGCTGTCTTGGCTCGAGGTCGAATGTCTGGGGGCTTGTTGCAATGCACCCATGGCTCAAATCAATGATTATTATTATGAAGATCTGACCCCGGAAATTTTTGAAGATATTCTGGCAAAACTTAATCGCGGTGAGATGGTCAAACCGGGCACCTTCAACGAAAAGCGCCACACATCAGACCCGGAAGGGGGCCCCACAACGCTGCTTGATGAAAGCCTCTATGATGGCAGTGCGGCAAAGCCGATCACCAAACTACCACACAGCGAACCAGCCTCCAGTAAATAATTCTCATGCAACCGAACGGTGAAATGAACAGAAAAAACAAGGATCGCGCACAGCAATTGCGGGCCTATCTTGTGCGTTTCACTTTGGGAGAATCGATTGCCTTATTGTCTTTTTTCGCATGGTGGTATTTCGATACGCCACAAAAAACAGGGACCTTGGTTGTCGGTGTTCTTACCATTACGGTGTTGGCGTCAACTTTGTTCCTGATCCCCACATTGATCAATTATATCAAGACCGAAAAGGCGCATAGGGAGCATGAGAAATAATGGTCACCAGACCCCCTAGCCTAAAAGAGATTGAAACATTCTGGCAGGCTTTCGAGAAAAACTTTTCCCCGCCCGCCACCTACCAGCTTTTAGGGGCGCAATTGCTCGCCTTCGATCCCCATCAAAAAAGCCTCACGGCACGGTTTACAGCGACCAGCAAGATGCTCAATCCCGCAGGCAATATACAAGGGGGCTTGCTGGCGGCCTTTATGGATGACACGATGGGGCCATTAGGGGTGATTATGGGGGCGGGGCGCTATTTTCCGGCCACAACAGACCTCCACAGTCAATATTTTCGGCCCGCCAAGCCCGGCGTGTTTGAATGTGAGGCCCGTATTACCTCCATGACAAAAACTATTTGCGCAACCAGTGCCAACCTATACAATGTCCGCGAAGAGGGCGCGCGTGGTCGTTTGGTCGCCAGTGCCATCCAGACAGCAATGTTGGTGCCCTTTGCGCGATAGGGTCGCTAAAGCCCCTTCGCGGCGTGGTTTGTGGACCGGACTTTAAGGCCGGATTTTAGGGTCAGATTGGGTGTGCGTGTGGGGAAGAAACTGAAAGATAATCCGATGTTTAACCCGGATCTCGATCCGGGTAATCCGAAGGTTATGCTCAGCCGCTTTTTTTCAACCATGCTCGCGCTGGCTGTCTTTACCGGGGGGCTGGCTTTGGCTGGCTATTTCATTTTTCCTGATTCTCTGCCGGAAAAGGTCGACAAATATCTCTGGGTGCCGCCCTTGATTTTTGGTATTCTCGGCCTGCCGGCGACGAATTTTGGGCTTTTGAGCCTGATTTCCCCGCCAATGAAAATGGGAAAGGATTGATCATGCTGTCAAACCGAAATCTAGCGGTGATCTCCATCATTCTCGGCCTCGTGGCTATGGGTCTCGGCCTATTTGCCTATTTCATGGCTGGGGGAGAAGGGCTGCAAGGGCTGGTGCCCGTGGCCGCAGGCCTGGTGGCGGTTTTTGGCGGGGCCTATCTCTGGAGGCGGTGATTTTTACTGGTTTCGAAAAAACCATTGCGTAGCCCCCCGAATGGCTGGATTTTCTCACGCAATCCCTTAAACAGAGCGTTGACGAGCCCTGATGAGAGAAGCCCATGCTGCAAGATAAAGACCGCATTTTCACCAATTTATACGGGTTACATGATTATCGCCTCGAAGCGGCGAAGCAGCGCGGTGCGTGGAACGCCACCAAAGAAATGCTGGAAATGGGCCGCGATTGGATTATCCAGCAGGTCAAAGATAGCGGTTTGCGCGGGCGCGGTGGCGCGGGTTTTCCTACCGGTTTGAAATGGTCGTTCATGCCGCGCGAAGTGGGGGAGCGCCCACACTATCTCATCGTCAATGCTGACGAGTCTGAGCCGGGCACCTGCAAAGACCGTGAGATCATGCGCCATGATCCCCATCTTCTTATTGAGGGCTGTCTGGTTGCCTCTTTCGCCATGCAAGCCCATGCCTGTTATATTTATATTCGCGGTGAGTATATTTTTGAGCGCGAACAATTGCAGCGCGCCATTGACGAAGCCTATGCGGCCAAGCTGATTGGCAAGGACAATATTCATGGCTGGCCGTTTGATCTGTATATCCATCACGGGGCCGGGGCCTATATTTGCGGCGAAGAAACAGCCCTGTTGGAAAGCCTTGAAGGCAAAAAAGGCCAGCCGCGCTTGAAGCCGCCTTTTCCCGCCGGGGCCGGTCTTTATGGCTGCCCGTCCACGGTGAATAATGTTGAATCCATTGCCGTAACGCCCACTATTTTGCGTCGTGGGGCTGATTGGTTCCGCAGTTTTGGGCGGGAAAATAATGCTGGCACAAAAGTGTTTTGCATATCTGGCCATGTGAACCGTCCTTGTAATGTGGAAGAAGCCATGTCGATCCCGCTCAAGGAGCTACTCGAAAAACATGCTGGTGGTGTGCGTGGTGGCTGGGATAATCTCAAAGCCGTCATTCCCGGCGGGTCCTCGGTGCGTCTTTTGCCCAAAGATATTTGCGATGATGTGTTGATGGATTTTGATGCCCTGATGGAGCATAAATCAGGCCTTGGCACGGCGGCGGTAATCGTCATGGATAAATCCACCGACATCGTAAAAGCGATCGCCCGCATCTCCCATTTTTACAAACATGAATCCTGCGGCCAATGCACCCCCTGCCGCGAAGGCACAGGCTGGATGTGGCGGGTGCTGGAGCGCATGGCCGTGGGCGATAGTTCCACAGAAGAAATCGACAAGCTGCTGGATGTGGCCGGCCAGATTGAGGGCCACACTATTTGCGCTTTGGGGGATGCCGCCGCATGGCCAGTGCAGGGGCTTATCCAGCATTTCCGGGGCGAGATAGAAGAGCGCATCAATCTCTATCGGGCAGGCAAGGCCCATGTGCCGGTGATGGCAGCGGAGTAAAGCGCCTCTAGACCGCCTGCCACAAAACCATTATTCTCGCCTGATGGGTGCGCAGGACACAAAGCAGGACATAAGCCAACAAGCCTCGGGTGAAAAAATCAAATCTCTCGGGTTTGATAATTTGCTTGAAGATATTTTTGGACTGAATTTTCGTGGCCTAAAATCCCTCTGGGTCAGTTTCCTCAATCCAAAAGCCTATTATCAAGCGGCGTGGCAACCCAATTGGGGCGGGCGCTTTACCCCGTCCTTTCGTCTTTGGTTTTCTCTCACCCTGCTTTCTTTCTTTTTCCAATTCTTTTGGGCCAGCAATGGCAGCGCCTTGATTAGCCTATATTAAGATATGATCGTTAAGTCGGGGCTAGTTTTGCCGAACGGCGTATCGAGTAGGGACGCGGCTATTGCTTATTCGCGGATTTATTTTTCCTTTATCCCGTTCAGCAATGCGTTGGGTTATTTTATCATTGCGTTGCTGTTTCCCTTTTGGGGGCAGAAAATCCCCATCATCGTGCGCATTCGCTATATTTTTATCACCGCCACGCCGATCACCTTTTTTACCCTTCTAGCCTATATTACTCTGGCCTATATTCCCGCTGACGGGGTCATTTTGTGGTCTATTATCAATATCCTTTTGACCGTTTTCTTTTATTTTATTACGGGGCTACGGGGGGCCTTTTATCACCTATCCATGGGTCAGCGCTGGTGGCGCGCCTTGGTTCTGAACTTTTTCATTCTCGTGACGATCTTTATTATGGCGGGCGTGGCACAGATGATAAGCGTTCTCATTTTGGCCGATCGATACGCTCCCTTGCTGGCCAGCTAACCTTCTCAAACTTGCCTGTAAAAAGAGGCTGGAATCACTAGAAAGGGGCGAGGATTAGCGCTAAACAGGCGCCTAACCAGCCATCGGGTAAAGCCCGCCGGGAGCTTAAGCTAAAATGACCGACAAACGCACGATTAAAGTCAATGGCCGCGAAATTGATGTGGACCCGAATCTCACTCTGCTTCAGGCCTGTGAGGCCGCAGGAGAGGAAATTCCGCGTTTTTGCTATCATGAACGCCTGTCGGTGGCGGGCAATTGCCGCATGTGCCTGATCGAGGTAAAGGGTGGCCCTCCCAAGCCGGTGGCCTCTTGCGCGCAAAATGTTCGCGATTTGCGTCCCGGTCCCGATGGGGCACCGCCGGAATTATTCACCAACACGCCCATGGTCAAAAAGGCCCGCGAAGGGGTGATGGAGTTTCTCCTCATCAACCACCCGCTGGACTGCCCCATTTGTGACCAAGGGGGCGAATGCGATTTGCAAGACCAAGCGGTGGCCTATGGCCGCGATGGTTCGCGCTTTGAAGAAAACAAACGTGCGGTTGAAGAAAAACATATGGGCCCGCTGATCAAAACCATCATGACCCGTTGTATCCAATGCACGAGATGCGTGCGCTTTGCCACGGAAATTGCCGGGGTTGATGATCTCGGGCTGATCAATCGTGGGGAACAGGCGCAAATAACCACCTATTTGGAAAAATCCATCGAGAGCGAATTAGTGGGCAACCTCATTGATGTCTGTCCGGTGGGGGCGCTGACCTCCAAACCTTATGCG
>JALWRV010000210.1 GCA_027080545.1 Parvularculaceae bacterium | reverse complement strand
GGGGTGGGTTGGGGGCTTTGCCCGTCCTTGGTGTTTTCATCCGCCATAGGCTACAATCTAGGGGTGTGCGCTTTTGGTTTCAAGAGACGGTAATTTAGCGAAAAAACATGGCCCCCTAGGGGCAATTAACCTAAGACAGCAGGCAATGACCCCAAAAGGCAATGACCCCAAAAGGAGAAAAGGCATGATCAAGGCAGGTGATAATTTTCCAGAAATTGCCGTTCATCAGGCGACTGCAGAAGGACCGGAAGAAATATCCACCACCGCGCTGCTGGCGAACAAAAAGACGGCTTTGTTTGCACTTCCGGGGGCCTTTACCCCCACCTGTTCGGCCAAACATTTACCCGGCTTTGTGGCCCATGCCGATGATTTAGCCGCAAAGGGCATTGATCAAATTGTCTGTGTGTCGGTCAATGATGCTTTTGTCATGCAAGCCTGGGGCGAGAGCGCAGGCGTTGGTGATAAAATAATTATGCTTGCCGATGGTAATGGCCGTCTGGCTCAAGCGCTGGGGTTAACCATGGATGCTTCAGCCTTTGGCATGGGGGAGCGGGCGCAACGGTTTTCCATGATCATCGATGACGGCAAGGTGGCTGTGATAAATATAGAAGAGCCGGGCAATTTTGAGGTTTCCAGCGCTGACTATATGTTGAATCAACTTTAGCCTTTTGCTTTTTTATGGCTCCACAACGCCACTTCCTCATCGGCAATGGCGGTGAAAATACGCCATCCTTGATCGGTAAGGCGCAACACATAGCCATGGGTCCAGCGGGCCAGCTCTTTATCGGATTGGTCGAACAGCACCCATTCTACTTGCACAGCGCTAGTGTTTTTACTCAAGGCTTGCTTGGTTTTGACCGTGGCTTTGGCTTGCGCCATGCCGAGGCTGACATAGTGACACAGCAATTTTTCAAGATTTTCCAAAAAGGGTTTGGGATCAGGGAAGTTCTTGCTTTTTTCCGGGGCTGAAATCAGGGCCGGGAAAGCCCAGCAATCGACAATGGCGTGTTGGTCGAGAGCGGTGAAAGCCTCGCCATAGTGCAGGAAAAAATATTGCAAACGGTTGGCTTTATCGCTTTTTTTTTGAGGTTTATGGTTGCCCGGTATGGCTTGGCGGGCCAAGGCATCGGCGCGCTCATTCAGCGGATCACCGGAATGGCCTTTGACCCAATGCCATTCAATGGTGCGTCCCTCGGTTAGGGCGTCTAGCCTTTCCCATAGATCGCGATTTTTTACCGGTTTTTTGTTGGCGGTTTTCCAGCCATTGCGCTTCCAGCCTGTTAGCCATTTTGTAAGCCCGTCTTTTAGATAGGTACTGTCGGTGAACAGCTTGATCGGTTTTTGGGCATCAACCGCGTTTAGGGCTTCGATGGCGGCCATCATTTCCATACGATTATTGGTGGTTTTGGCCTCGCCGCCGGAAAGTTCGGATTGCTTGCTGCCTTCGCGGATGATGGCGCCCCACCCGCCGGGGCCGGGATTGCCAGAACAAGCGCCATCGGTGTGAATCTCAATCATATCCCTCGGTCTCCATCAGGCCATGCCAATCGGCGGGGCTTAGCTGTTTTATCGCCATCAGGCGGCGGTGATAGGCAAGCGGGTCCTTGACCACCACCAGCGCGTCTTGTTGTTGATGCAGCCAGTCATAGGTGCGGGTCAACAAAAAGCGCATGGCGGCCCCGCGCATAAGCAGCGGCAGGGCTTGGCGCTCCGATGGGCTTAAGGGGCGTTGTGCCTGATATCCTGCAAGCAAGGCGCGGCAGGCTTGTCGGTCAAGCTGGTCATCCTTGTCAAAGCCCCAAGCGGTGAGGGTGATGGCCAGATCATAGGCGGCAAAATCTTCGCAAGCGAAATAAAAATCAATCACCCCGGTCAGAGTTTTGCCTATGAAAAAAATATTATCGGGGAATAAATCCGCATGAATGATGGTTCGCGGCAAGGTTGAGGGGGCAGGCCAATGATGGGTGAGATGGTCAAGCTCGGATTGGATATGGTGCGGGAGGGCCGGGTCTATGGCCCCAGCCCCGGGTAGTATGGTTGCTGCAAGCCTTTGCCACCCCTCCAGAGCAAGCGCATTGTGCCGATGTTGGGGGAAGCTTTCTGCCGCACTATGCATACGGGCGACCATATTGCCCATTGTGTGGCAGATGTCGGGGGTGGCGGGTAGGTCGGGGCTGGTGCCTTCAAGAAAGCTGGTCACAATGGCGGGGCGGTCCGCCAAACGGCCTATGGCGCCGCCATCCTCACGGCGCATCACTTGTGCAACGGGCAGGTCGGCTTTGTGTAAATGATCCATAAAGGCAATGAAAAAGGGCAAATCCTGTTCGCGCACACGGGCTTCGAAGAGGGTGAGGACAAACCGCCTTTTGATGGTATCGATAAAATAGTTGGTGTTTTCGATGCCTGCTTCGATCGGGGTTAGCTTCTGAAACTGACCAAGGCCATAGGCTTGTATAAATCTCGCCGCTTGATCTTCATTGACAGGGGTATAGACGGCCATGACCTATCGCGCGAGCAGGTTGGGGATTTTGAAAATCATATTTTCGCGGGCGGTTTCCAATTCTTGTACCTTAACCTCATAATGCTCTGCCATTGCATCGACGACCCCTTGGACCAGCGGTTCTGGTGCGGAGGCACCGGCTGTGAGTCCGATGGTTTTACAGTTCAGCTTTTTTAGTTTTTGCCAGTCAATATCATCGGCATCGTCAATCAATTGTGAATATTGACAGCCTGAGCGCTCTCCCACCTCGACCAGCCTTTTGGAATTGGACGAGGTGACCGAGCCGACCACGAATAGCGCATCGGAGCGCTTGGCAATGGTGCGCACGGCCTCTTGCCTATTGGTGGTGGCGTAGCAAATATCTTCCTTGTGGGGGGTGGTGATGTTGGGAAAGCGTTGCACCAAAATATTGATAATGTTCGCGGTGTCTTCCACCGATAGGGTGGTCTGGGTGACATAGGCGAGGCAGTCTGGGTTTTTGGGGGTGAAGTTTTTGGCGTCTTGCTCCGTTTCCACCAACCGAACCGCCCCAGCGGGCAGTTGGCCCATGGTGCCGATCACTTCCGGGTGGCCTTCATGGCCGATCAGCACAATTTCCAGCCCATTGGCAAAATGGCGCTCGGTTTCCACATGCACTTTCGAGACCAGCGGGCAGGTCGCATCAATATAGGTCAGGTTACGTCGCGCCGCCTCGGCGGGGACCGATTTTGGCACTCCATGGGCGGAAAAGATCACAGGGCGATCTTCCGGTGCTTCATCCAACTCGTCGATAAAGACGGCGCCCAAATCGCGCAGACGCCCGACCACATGGTCATTATGAACGATTTCATGGCGCACATAGACCGGCGCGCCAAATTTTTCCAACGCCCGCTCCACAATCTCGATCGCCCGGTCAACCCCGGCACAAAAGCCGCGTGGCGCTCCCAAGAGGAGGGTTAGGGGCGGTTTGGAGGTTTTGTTGGTCATATTTTATGAATATCCATTCATCAAAAGCCGGGCTAAGAGCATTGCACCTTAGTCTATAAGCGGTTACGAGATGAGGCTAGGGTTTGGCCTTGCCCAAACGTGTTTTTTTGCTCAATTTCAGGCTATGGCTCTCTGTAAGGGGCCAAGGCTTATTCATCGGGCTTAGGCCCGCCCATTTTGGAGAACCGATTCATGCTGCCAAAAGTGACTTTTCCTTCTTTCCCTCTATCGGTTTTGGGGCGGGCAATAGCGCGCACCCGCAATGTTCTCGCTGTTGGGGGCTTGTTGACGGTGGGGGCGATAGGCCTGTCAGCCTGCTCGACGGTAAAAGACACGTTTGACCAGCGGGCATTGGAGCGCAACCCAGCCCCGTGTCCGATTGTGATCGTATTACCAGAGGCCTCGCGGGTGATAAAATTTCAAGGGGGGGAGGCGTTGGAAAATGTGGCCTGGACCGGCGAGATCAATAATGTCGAGACGTCCTGCCGTTATTATGAAGATGAGCCTATCGAAGCGGAGGTGAAAATTCACTTTGCATTTGGTCGCGGTCCCATGGCGCAGTCCAATCAGGCCAATATGAAATATTTTGTCGCGGTGACCCGAACCAATCGTGATCTTATTGCCAAGGAAGAATTTACCCTGCCGGTGAAGTTTCGAGGTGATCAGAGGGTGACCGAAATGAGCGATACGGTTCAAAAAATCATCATTCCACGCAAAGATGCCAAAGTGGCTGGGGGCAATTTCGAGATTGTCGTCGGTTTTGTGCTGACCAAGGATGAAGTGCTGTTCAATCGCTCCGGCAAGTCGCTGCGGTTCCCGAATTTGAAATAGAATCGCTAGAAGCGCCCTTATGGCCAATATAATGACTGAATTGCTGAGTGAGACTTTGTCTGCCCGTGTGGGCGCGGCCTTTGCGGCGGCAGGTCTTGATCCCTCCTTAGGCATCGTGAAACCTTCCGATCGACCGGATCTGGCGCAGTTCCAATGTAATGGGGCTTTAGCGGCTGCCAAGCAGGCCAAGAAAAACCCTCGCGAGATTGCAAATCAACTGGTTGACCATCTTGCTGATGACGGGATGTTCAAGCAGATCGACATTGCCGGGCCGGGTTTTTTGAATATTACCCTCAGCGACGATTTTCTTTCCCAGAAGACGGCGGCCTTGTCGCCGGATAATCATTTTGGCGCGTGGCAGGCGGCGAGCCTTGAGAAAATCATCATTGATTATGGGGGACCGAATGTCGCCAAGCCTTTGCATGTGGGCCATTTGCGCTCGGCGATCATTGGCGAGAGCCTGAAGCGTATTTTGCGTTTATGCGGCCATGAGGTCATTGGCGATATTCATCTGGGCGATTGGGGCCTGCAAATGGGTCAATTGATCACCCAACTGGCTCAGGAACAACCGGAGCTGCCCTATTTTAATGAAGATTTTTCAGGCCCTTACCCGGAAGATCCGCCGGTAACGCTGGAGGATTTGGCGAGGCTTTATCCGCTGGCTGCTGAGGCTTGCAAGCAAGATGAAACCCGCAAGGAAGAGGCGCGTAAAGCCACCGCAGATTTGCAGGCCGGGCGGCCAGGCTATCGCGCCTTGTGGCAGCATTTTATCGCAATATCGAAGGCGGGCCTAGAGCGCGAATATGGTCATCTTGGGGTGCATTTTGACCTGTGGAAGGGGGAATCCGATGCGCAGGCCTTTATCGACCCCTTGGTGGAAAGGCTGAAGGAAAAAGGCCTGCTGATCGAAAGCGAGGGGGCTCAGGTGGTGGCGGTCGCCCGACCGGACGATAAGAAAGAAATGCCACCGCTGATCATCTTCACCCGGGATGGGGCGGTATTATATGGCACCACCGATCTGGCGACCTTGGCAGATCGCAAACAGACATTGAACCCGGATCGGGTGTTGTATGTGGTTGACCAGCGCCAAGCACAGCATTTCGAGCAAGTCTTTCGGGCTGCGGAACAGGTCGGTCTTTTTTCCCTGTCTCAGCTTGAGCATATTGGTTTTGGCACCATGAATGGCAAAGATGGCAAGCCGTTCAAGACTCGTGAAGGGGGGGTGTTGAAATTGCAGGATTTGATTTCCATGGTCCATGAGCGCGCCTTGGAGAGGTTGCGCGAAGGGGGTATCGGCGAGAGCTTGCCTGCACAAGAGCGTGAAAAGGTTGCCCACCAGGTGGGGATGGCGGCGTTGAAATTTGCGGATCTGTCAAACCCGCGCAGCTCTGACTATGTTTTTGATCTTGACCGTTTTCTCGCTTTCGAGGGAAAGACCGGCCCCTATCTGCAATATGCGGCCGTGCGTATCAAATCGGTGATTGCCAAGGCGGAGGCTTCAACCGCGCCTTTGGTAGAGACCCTGAAGGTCGTAGAGCCGACCGAGCGGGATCTAATGCTGTGTTTGCTAGGCTTTGGCCAGGCGCAAAAAGCAGCCCATGACAAGCGCATGCCGCATATTCTTGCGGATCATGCTTTCAGCCTCGCCCAAGCCTTTTCAAAATTCTATGCGCGGTGCC
>JALWRV010000209.1 GCA_027080545.1 Parvularculaceae bacterium | reverse complement strand
CCTTATCGTTGCACAAAGATTTAACGACATAAGAAACGTGAACCCGTCGCGAGCAAAAAAGGCAATTTTGTGACAGCGTTAAGAAGATGAGCCTATGGGCTGGTCTCTAGCCTCTCAGCCATGGCCCTATGAAAGGTGGCGGTCATGGGCAAGGAGGGTGCAACGGTTCCGATATTATTCTGAGTAGCGGAAAAGATGGCATTGTTGAGAGCGCCACCAGTGCTCCACAGAGATTCAGCCGTACTTGCAGCCGTGCCTGAGGCGTCTTTGCGGACATTATCCACGAAGGAATTGACACCATCTTCGGCTGCTTTGGTGATCATGCCGTCGATCAATTTTTTGCCATCATCCGGGCTGCCATTGATCTTGCAAAGCCGCGCCGCATTGGCCTTAGCTGCCTGCGGATCTGTATTGAGCAAGCTAGAGTCATCTTCGATGGTCTCGCCCACATAGCCCATCATAATGGTGGAATAGCACCATAATTTTAGCTCTTCGCGTTTGAAAGAAGAGATGGCCGATAGTTGTGCGCCCGTGGTGGGGATGAGCCCGGCAAAATTGCCCACGGCCCCCTCATAAAGGGCGAGCATCTTGTCGATTTTATCAAACTGTTGAGCAATGCGCTGAGCGTTTGAGCCTTTGGCGACGATGCCCTCTCCTTGATAGAGTACCCGAAAAGAATGGCGCAGCCCTTCTTCTATCTGCCAGATATAATGATCATTTTCCGGGGTGGCGATGAGTTTGTCGTAAACCCCCTGCCCGTTTCCGGCTTCCTGCCACAAGGGTTCTGGCAACCATTTTGGTCGTGCCCCTTCCAGATTGATCACTTGTAAACTTTCGGCCTGTTGCATTAACGCGTCGATACCATTTTCGCCTTCCAACACCAGCCCCTCGGCCCGGGCATTGGCCATTTCCATGGCTGCAATATCCCAAGAGCGCGCGCCCCCGTCGCCGCGATAATGGCGATAGAGCACATCAAAGATTTGCTTGTTAACGCCGCCACTGTCGGGGCTGAGCCAGGAGCGGCGTAAATATAGGTTGGGCCCTTTGTTCAGGCGCGCCATCGGGATGGGTTCATCTTGTGAGGGAGGTTGATAGCGTGACAGGGCCCGAAACCCGTTCAGCATCATCATCTGCCCATAATCAAGACCGGGAAGCGCAAAGCGCTCTATCGATTTTTCTTCCTTCAACGCCCATGCTTGCTGCCATTCGGCAATATAGGCCGATTGCAAACTATGCCCCGGAAACATATCCAGATCTTCGAAAAGGCGATAATCGCCGGTTAGTTTCCACGCCAATTCCGGATCGGCAAAATCCAGCAATAGTCGATTTATTTCGCGATAATCGCCATTGACCCTATATTCTACATGCAGCATCAAACGCACGGGCCTGCTATCGCTGGTGAGCGGTTGTGCATAAAGAGCAACCGCTTTTAAAGGCGTATCTTTGATTGCCACGACAATTTTGTGATCATTTTCCAGCGGATCTGGTTCTGGGGCGATGCCTGTTTCTTCCGCTGTGATTACAGGCTCTTCCAGGGACCCTTCCTCCATTTCAGCGCTGGTGGTTGCTTCGGGTGTTCCATCGCCTGGCGTCACATTTTCTATGATATCGCTATCAATTTCTGATTCTTCCGTGAGGAGCGATGCGGCTTCTTCTTCCGCTGAACTAATAGTGATCATGTCAAAGGGTTTAGCTTCTATATCAGTCGCATCATATTCCAGCACCACATAGGAAGTGAGCTCTTGACCCAAGCGCGCATAAAAGGGTTGCAATTCATCAGCCGTACGGATTTTTTGGAAGGCCCCTTCTGTGCCCTCTGCTATCCGTTGCAACAAATTTTCATCGGAATCTTCCCCCAGGGCAATGGCAAAAACGCGAATGTTGCGGGCCTGCAAGGCCGCTATCATATCTGACTGATTACCACCAATATTATCATAGCCATCGGTAAGCAGAACAACCACACCATTTTCCAACCCCTCGATGGAAGCCGCATCGAACAGAGCATTAATGATGCCCGTTGAACTGGTCATCTCCAACCCATTAACCGCTTCGGCAAAGGTGATACCATCGCCCAAGGGACCGATGGGGATATTGCGGTATGTCCTGCCAGCAAAACTGGAAAGGCCAACCTCTGTTTCCGGCGGCAATTGCGAGACCAGATCGATGATGGCCTGTTTACTGACATCAAAGGCATTTATATCGCCCATGGACCAGCTTATATCGGTAAGCACCAAAACCCGTTGTTTGTCTTGGCTAATGTTCATCAAGCGGCTGGTGACCGGCGTGCCATTATCACTGATATTAAAATGGGCGGGTATCCAAGCGCCATCTTCTGTTGCATCAATTTTTAAGGCGATTTGAACATGCGGCCACTGGGATAGGTCCGTACGGGCAATTTCAATCGTATAGGCACTGGTCGGATCGACAAGCGTGAAGTCTTCTACATTGCTGATGGGCGGTGTGTTTTTAAGACTGGGCGTGCTGCCGTCAATGGCAAAGGGGGTGCCCGTGATGAGTTGATCATCATAGGCAAAAGCGGGGGTCCAATTATCCACAAGGGTAGGATCGGCCGGGCCAGCCAATGTTTTGAGCATATCAAAGGTGGGCAGAAATTTAATCCCTAGCTGATGGCCAAATAGCGGGCGGTCTGAACGTAACAGGGTTTGTTCCAGCCCGTCACTTTGAACAAGGCGCAATTCAATTATCGGCGTTTGCAAAGGCGGCATGTCGTAGGAAAGATAAAAGTCTGGGGCCTCTTCATTAAAGGTGAAGATGTCAAAAAGTTTGCTCTCGCCTTCCCTTTCCGCTTTAACAAAAATGCGCTGACCATAGCCTCGGATGGAACTGGATTCAGCATAGTCTAAGTTATAGTCGATGAGGTCTTGTAACTGTTTATACGCCGCTTCTGTTATTTCTTGTTGTTGCTGCAAATAGGTCTCGCCACTATCGAGCGTTTCTTGCCAAGTGCGCTGGAAGGTTTTTGAATCGATGCCAAGCCTTTTATTGATTTCGGCTAAATAGGGGCTGATTTTGGGTTTGCTTTTTTGTTTCGCATAAGACGGGGCAAAATAGCTGTCATGATATTGGTGGGTTATGGTCCATCCCATCTGCTGCAACAGGCTGGCAAGTAGCGCGGCCTTATCGAGACTATTGGCAAAACGTGTTTGCAAAACAGTTTCCGGTGATTGCACATGGCCGGCATAGTTGGACAGGATAATCTCATCACGCACAAATTCATACGCCGCATCGGCATCGCCTAAATTTTTGGCGACATCTTCCACCGTCATGCCCGGGCTTTGTAGTTCGGCTTGATAGGCGGCGAGCAATTCCGGCATGCTCATACCTTGAAAGGCTGATGAGCGCGGCCATAAGAAATATAAGAGTAGAAAAACCAGCAGCAGTGCTGTACCAACGACTTTAGCGCGATGTTGTTGCAACATGGCGAACCCTCTCTCAAATTACTATAAACCCTAGACGCCTAGATTAGGCGTTTCACGGCTGGCTGCAAGGGTGTGATGTCAATGTAAAGGAAAGGATTATTCCTTTTTCGTCCATTGTGAGAACAGACTTTTGCGTTTTTCGCCATTATCGGCTGATGGGTCTGACAAAGCATTGTCTTCCGGTTTGGCGTTGGGGTCATAGTCGGGGGTTACCAAGCCTGCCGAAAAAATAACTTTGGCTCCAGCTTCCACACTCATATCCATCGGTCTTGTTTTTGATCGCGGCACAAAGAGCAAAAAGCCGGAAGTGGGGTTCGGGGTGGTCGGGACAAAGATTGAAATGAGATCGTCGCCCATATCGGAAAGTTTATGGGCGATTTCGCCTTTTGTTTCCGTGACTACAAAGCCTAGAACCCATGTTCCTTCTTTGGGATATTCCACCAGCACCATTTCTTTGAAGGAGCGGTCAGATTGTTGCAGTGCCATTTCAAAAACATTTTTCAAGAAACCATAGAGATTGCGCACCACCGGCATGGTATCGAGAAAGCGTTCTCCAGCGCGGATAAAGGCGCGGCCAAAAAAGTTTTTGGCGAATGTGCCAAGCAATATCAGCCCGACAATGGCCACCAGCACCCCGAACCCCGGAATATATTGATCAAGGCTGATCTCGGGTTTGAATCGATCCGGTATCCAATGCTGAACGAAAGTATCCAGCGAGGCCATGGGGCCGGTGATCAACCATACAATCACCGAGACGGTAATGATAATCGGCGCCGCAACAACAATGCCGGTAAAGAAATTATTGCGAATGGTCGCCAACAGGCCCGGCTTGGGCAGTAGAGATTCGCCGTGGGCTGGGTCTGGTTTTTGGGACTTGTGCTGGCTCATCTTGGCTTGGGTCTCTTTATCATCGCCTCTCTGATGGCGGTCTGCGCACCAATGTGGCCGGATTGCTTAATCTTCTAGGCAGAATCGCTTATGGGGCAAAGCGCTGCTTTGGCTAAATTTAACTTCCTTGCGCACAATAACCACCATATTATAGCCATCCTATGATGAAACTTCGTTTAAACTGGGTCATTACGGGGGCTATCCTTGCCGGATTGCTGCTATTTTCGCTGGGGCTATTTCTGGCGCAGGACAATATTATCCGTTTTGCCATGAATCCGCGGATGCCCTATGACACCTATACGCCGCCCCCTGCGCCCGATTATGAGCGCCCCTCTTCTTGGTTGCTCTATCCGCAAAATGTGGAAGAGGCGCCAGCGGCCGTGTTTTATGTGCATTCCACCACCTATCGCAGTGCCGAGGAATGGAACGCCCCCCTATTGGACAAAAAGTCAGGCAGTCTTTTGTCGCGCATATCGGTGCCCAATGAGGCTGGGCCGTTTCGCGACTTAAAGGCGGTGTTTGCGCCACGCTATCGCCAGGCCACCCTGTCAGCTTTTTTCACTTTAAAATATCAAGGTCGCGCGGCGCGGCTAACGGCCTATGAAGATGTGTCGCGGGCTTTCGGAGTGTTCTTGGGCTCTGTTCCCGAGGACAAGCCGATTGTCTTGGTGGGCTATGGTCAGGGGGGGCTGCATGTGCAGGGCCTGCTGATGGATTATTTTCAGAATAATGAGCTTTTGCGGCGGCGCTTGGTGGTGGCCTATATCATTGATAGCGCCACCCCGGTAGATTTGTTTGATGGACCGTTGGCCAACACACCCATCTGTCAAAACGCCACCGATATTCGTTGCGTGGTAAGCTGGTCGAGCTATACGGAAAAATTTAGCGACGAGATGCGTCGGTTGCGGGATCGCTCCTTGGTATTTGCGGGCAAGAGACGTTTTAGCGAAAGTAAAGGGCGGCCGCTTTTATGTGTAAACCCGCTCGACTGGAGCCAAGAGGAAGAAGCAAAATCCATGACGGCCCATTTGGGCGCAGCCTCAGCCACGGGGCTACATTATGAAGATGAGCCGGCGATCATTAAAAATATTGTCACCGCCCGATGCGAAAATGGCGTTGCTATCGTCAATCAAACCGCCAAACGCTATTTAAGAAGACCGCGATATTTTGGCAAAAAATGGGCCCCCCTCACCTATAATCTTTTTTATGAGGACATCCGCCAAAATGCCCAAGATCGCCTTGGTGCGTGGCAGGCGGTTTGGAGCGAAGAAGAGCGCCACGCGCCGCCTATTTTACAAATAGAAGATATTGAAGATGCGCCGATTAAAAAGGTGCCGGGGTAAGCATAAATTCGTAGGGTATTGTAGAGTGTATTAGCTGAAGGCGTAATGCACTAAGACGTAAGTAAAGTTATTACTATGGGGTGGGGTATCTTACAATTACTGCAAAAAAGTGTCGCCCGTATTATGGAAATGTGAATTCCAAGATGGTTAAATTGAAGCGCTCACAAATTCGTACAATTAAAGAAGCGATGGCCTATCCTCGTGGATCTGGTTATGTTTTGGATTTATCAAATGTTAGAATCGTAGAGTACTTTGAGGATGAGTTTGAAATCAATTTTAATGATAGTAAGTATGAAGCAAACGGCACATCAAAATGCAACCGTCTGTTAACGTTTGTCCAACTTGAGGATGCCGCCACAGTTATCAATGT
>JALWRV010000208.1 GCA_027080545.1 Parvularculaceae bacterium | reverse complement strand
CTCTAGGTGCGCCCGCAAATCAGCCACGAAGCCATCTCGATCTTTCTCGATACGCGCTAAAATCTCCGGTCTTACAATGGTATTGTCATCATAATGCGCGCTCCAGCGGATCATCTCCAAAAGCACCGGAATGAGGTCGATACCTTTCTGCGTTAGTTGATAAAGGTGCCGTCGACCATCTTGGGGGTCCCGAGACTTTCGCACCACCCCCAACGCCTCCAACTCAAGCAGACGGTCCGCCAGCACATTGGTTGCAATCCGCTCTTTCGACTCTAGGAACTGGCTATAGGTCTGATAGCCCCGCAAAGCCATGTCGCGGATGATGATCAGCGACCAGCGATCCCCGAACGTATCCAGCGCGAAGGCAATCGGACAGCCCGTGTCGCGTAATTTTGTCATTTTAGGCATAAAAAGAGTTTGAATTATTAGCTTGCAAAAAGCAATGCATGCTGATAATGATATTACTTGCTTTTTGCAAGTTATATAAATTTACGCGATTTACCGCTCAAAAGGATCTAAAAATGGACAGTCTCCCATGGCTTAGCGCCCTCTTTACTCCCGATATTTCCATGCCGCCTGAAATCTATTGGCTCATTTTGAGCGCCCTGCTGACCGCCTTCCTATGGCTTCCCTATGGGGGGTATCGCATCGCTAAAATTGGGTTTGCGCGACTATTGCTGGACCCTTTGCCGGGGGATGATCCGTTCGACGCAAAATGGGCCCATCGGGCTTATCGCGTGCATATGAATGCCCTTGAAACCATGGCTACCTTTGCCCCCATCGCCATAGCGGTTCCCCTCACCGGGGCCGGCAATGGCATCACCGCCATGGCCGCTTCCGTCTATTTCTGGTCGCGTCTGGTCTATATACCCATCTATATTCTCAACGTGCCGGTACTGCGCACCACCCTGTTCTTGGTGGCGCTCATCTCCATCGTGGTCATGGCCCTACAAGTCATTGGCTAAACGGATCTCTGGCAGAAGATGGCCTAAACTGTTTACTCCCCGCGGGTGAGCGTGAAGCCCAGAAGCTAATTTCGGTCGGCTTCAATATGGAGTTTCACGTTCACCTGATGGCTTATCCAGTCATCAGATTTATAGCCCCCCGTGCCAACGCCAAAATCCATCCGGTTTAGGGTTACCTGTCCCTCTGCCACCGCATGATTGCCACTAATCGACAAAGAAAAGGGCAGCTCTATGGGCACTTCTCGTCCTTTGAGGGTCAAAGCACCAATGGCAATATATCCGCCTTCTCCATCAGGGCGAATTTCTTGTGTGCGAAAAACAGCCTCAGGAAATTTTTTTGTCCAGAACCATTCCTTGTCCGGCAGGGTGGCGTTGCGGTCAGCATTGCCTGCATCCACAGAGCCTAAATCCACCACAGCCACAATAGAGGCTGTCGACAGGTCCGTCGGGTTCAAAACAATATCAGTCGAAAATGTTGCAAAAAAACCTTCAAATGCGCGCCCCTCTTCCACCGCGTGAAATTCGAGACGGCTAGCCACCGTGTCCATACGCCAATGATATTCTGTAGGCTGATCAACAGAGACGCTGGAGGAAAGCAGTAAAAATAACGCAACCAATGGCTCAAACATGCGACTTTACCCTTTCGGCTTGATACCCGGCACCATACGCCCGAGAATATCATCCTTATTGATAAAATGGTGCTTCAAGGCCGCCGCCACATGCAACGCCAAAAGCCCCAGCAGGGCAAACGCCATATATTCATGCACCTCGGCAAACACCTCTTCCAGCCCTTCACTTTTGGGCACAAAAGGCAAATGCGGCCACGGAATGAATTTAAACAGCACAATATCAATATTTTTCGGCGAGGCCGAAGCAATGCCCCACCCGGCCAAGGGCAGGCCGATCATAAACCCATAAAACAGAATATGCGTGACTTTGCCCACCGCCTTTTCCCAACCGGGCATGTCTGGCGGCGGTGGTGGTGCGGGATTTGCCAAGCGCCAGCCCAACCGGCCAAGGCTGAGCAATAAAATAAGAATACCAAATGACTTATGCCATTGAAATAATTCAAACTTTACAGAATTTGGGGCAAAATCTTCCAGATACAGCCCCCCCGCGATCTGGGCCAGAATCAGTCCGGCAATGATCCAGTGCAACCATAAGGCCACTTTCGTATAGCGCTTTTGTTCTTCAGCCATAGTGTTTCCTCTGGTTCTAAAGAGCGCCTAAAACATCAATGCGCTCGCCACTGCTACAATAATCAAAATGATAATCAGATACACCCATAAAGCGTTGCTATTACCGGATTGCAATGTCAGGCGGATGTCTACATCCGGCGTAACATAGACAGTATAAATCGTATCCCACATTCTCTTCGCCACCTCATTTTCGCTTTGCAGCTCTTGCACAATGGGTGGCTTGGGAAATAGAAAATTCGATCCCTTCACTTCGACCTTCCCTGACAGGGCCGTGCCCTCATCCTTCGGGGATGCGGAAAATTTGTAGGTCTGGCTCAATGAATTGCTAAACTGTGAAATGATGCACATGCGATCACCGGCCTTGATATCAATAGTTCTCATTAAACCTATCCTCTCTCCCATGGGCCATGAGGGTAATATTGCCTCATATTTTCCCGCCATATCAAGGGGGAGATTTTATCAGCGGCAATTTATTGCGAACCAAACTCCGCCTCGATGATAATATCGACCGCGTCTCCCACAAAGGGGACCGCATAGCCCAAATCCCATTCGGAGCGTTTCAACATTGTGCGGGCAGAAAAGCCGAGAACCCCGGTACCCGGCTCTGCCCCTTCGGCGGCCTTGTTAAAGGTTACCTCCAATGTCACCGGTCTGGTTTGCCCCTTGAGGGTAAGGTCCCCGGTAAGCCGCCCTCTGTTTGGCTCTATTTTTTCCGCCTTGGTGCTGACAAAACGAATTTCCGGATAGGCCTCCACATCAAAAAAGCGGGGCGAGCGCAAATGGCCGTCAAATTCGTCAACACCGCTGTCGATAGAGGCCGCTTGAATGATAACGGTGAGGGTCGATCGTGTCGGATCATCCCCATCCCAGTTCAACGTCGCATCCCAATTGCGCCAGCGCAAAAGAGGGTTTGAGAGGCCCTTATGACTATAGGAAAAGCTGATATAGGCATGGGCTTTGTCATTTTTATACGTACCAGAGGGGCCATAGTTTGGCTGTTGCGCCACCCCTACAGAGGAAGCCGGAATGGTTTCTTGGGGGGCACTTGTTTGGCTGTCTGCTTCCGCCTTACCGCCACAAGCTGTTAGGAAAAAGAGCATAAGAAAAAGTGGAATCAAGCGCATGGGGCCTCCTTTACTGCTAATCGGCCCCATTGTGCCGAACATCCGCCAAAGGAACAAACACTTTCGCGTGATAGCCCTTAATCTGCTGCCACCTCAGCCAGCAAATCCGCCCCTTGAGCGCGCACATCACCCACGACCTTAGAAACTTTCCAATAATGCATGGCCTCTGGGGGATAGGGGTTTAGCAAAGCGGAGGTGTTTTTATTTTCAGTATCAAGCCAGGCCTCATAATCACTTGGCTCCAAAATCACCGGCATGCGGCTGTGAAGCTCGCCCATCATCTCATTGGCAGGCACGGTGAGAATCGTAAAACTATCAATTTCTGATCCATCAATCATCGCCCGATCCCATAGCCCGGCAAAACAAAACCATTTTCGATTGCGCAAGGAAATGGCAAAAGGTTGCTTATGGCCTTTCTCGCCGGTCCATTCATAAAAGCCACTGGCGGGAATGAGGCAATGATGATGGCGAAAGGCCCCGCGAAAGGTCGGTGCCTCGGCAGCACTCTCCGCGCGGGCATTAAAGGTTGAAAATTTCTTTTCCGATAAAGGCTTTTTCCACCAACTTGGCACCAGCCCCCAAAATGCTGGCACCAATTGTGCCTTTCCTCTTGGGGCATCTTCGCCTTCCGGCGCTTGGCGAATGATTGGCGCATAGTGTGACGGCGCCATATTATAAGCCCCTTCCGGCGGGTCCACCCCTTCGGGCAGCCACAGATCAAGGGCAGAAGCAAAATCCGCCCAACTCAAATCCACACGATAAAACCGTCCACACATGGCGAGGAAGATAGAATGGTTGGCCCGGAAGGGAAAGTGTATGCGCCCCTTCTCAACAAACCTTTCTTAAAATAGCGCTTTTTCGCTTGACCAGTACTTGTACAATCAGCCAACAGGAGGGGAAATATGCACGTCAACGCCTTGCCGCGTATTTGGGCATTGAGATTGATGAAGCATACATGCCAGGTATTTTGGAACGGATCAACATTAAAGATATAAAGAAAAATTTTGATAAGATCATGCCGGAAGCCAAAGAGACTTGGAAAGAGTGCGGGAATTATCAGAAGATTGCGCCAAATGGCTGGGCATGGGCGCGCGGTCGCGTGAGCAATTTCACACATCTCTGAATGAGAACGCGAAACTGTCCCCGCGAGCGTAAGAAGCCAATAGTGACGCCCTAAACAAAATCGCGGTGAAGCAAAAATCCGAACGCGGCCAGCGTTCGGCAAGCGCGCCCCTTTTGTCTTTTCGGGCGGAGGCGATGCATATTTTCTGTCGCGTTTTCGGGCGGATAACCGGTGCCCGCTTATCCTGAAAACGCGAAGCCGCCGCCCCGCCGGAGGGCCTGCCCGGACGCAAGTCCGGGTAGAATAGCCCGTGAGCGTAACAAGCCACTGCGTTCACAGAGATAATTGATTCACAGGATCAATTATCTCGTTTCACCCTTCATTTTCTATTTTTCATCCACTGGATGAAAAATTTTGGCAAAGCCAAACCGAATTTGAAGTGGTGCGGACGCCCGGACTTGAACCGGGACGGCTTTACAGCCGACAGATTTTAAGTCTGTTGTGTCTACCAATTCCACCACGCCCGCTAAAGCCAGTTCGGGGAAAGGCAACCACTCCCCTAGCCTATTTTTATCTATGATAACAGGGGCGATGAGCTAATTTTCTCGTAAAATTTGCCCCCTAACATTCGACCACATTGACCGCCAGCCCGCCCTCGGAGGTCTCTTTATATTTGGAATTCATATCGAGACCGGTCTGGCGCATGGTCTCGATCACCTGATCTAAGCTGACCTTATGGGGCCCGCAGGCATGAAGCGCCAAGCGCGCCGCATTGACCGCCTTAACGGCACCAATGGCGTTGCGTTCAATGCACGGGATTTGCACCAGCCCGCCCACGGGATCGCAGGTCAGACCGAGATTATGTTCCATGCCAATTTCGGCGGCATGTTCTACCTGTTCTGGGGTGCCCCCCCACACGGCGGCGAGGCCCGCCGCCGCCATAGAGCAGGCCACGCCAACTTCGCCCTGGCAGCCCATTTCAGCCCCGGAAATCGACGCCCGCTGTTTATAGAGCATGCCGATACCCGCCGCCGTACACAGGAAAATGCGAATTTTTTCACGCTCGGTGACCCCATCATTGGCGCAATAAAATTTTATCACCGCCGGAATGATGCCCGCCGCCCCATTGGTGGGCGCTGTCACCACTTGCCCGCCGGCCGCATTTTCTTCATTCACCGCCATGGCAAAAACATTAAGCCAATCAAACAGCGCCTCACGCTCATTGGGCGTACCCTTGGTGAGCTTGCGCCAAAGCATGGGGGCTCGACGGGACACTTCCAGCCCCCCCGGCAACACCCCTTCCGTGGTCAAACCCCGCTCAATGCACGTCGCCATAATTTGCCAAATTTTATCCAGCTTGGCGAAGGTTTGCTCCCGGGGGCGAAGGGCATCTTCATTGCGGGCAATGATTTGGTGAATGGCAAGGTCGTGGGTTTTGCATAATTTGAGCAATTCTTCGCCTGAATGAAACGGATAGGCCATGGGCACCGCCCCCGGCTCGTCTCTATCCATCTCGTCAACACGGCGAATAAACCCACCGCCAATGGAGAAATAGCGCTGACCAAAAATCTCCTTACCCTGATTGTCGAAAGCCACCAGATCGATCCCATTTGGGTGTTCGGGTAAAATCTCTCCCCCGCAAAATTCTAGGTCTTGCTGAGGGTTAAAATATATTTTCTTTTTCCGCAGTAAATGCAGCGATTTTTTTTCCTTAATGTCCTCTATCTCTGCATTATTGCAGCAATGCTGGATCGTCTCCGGTGTCTCGCCCAATAGC
>JALWRV010000207.1 GCA_027080545.1 Parvularculaceae bacterium | reverse complement strand
GCATGATCAATCAAATCGAGCGTATTAACCCCCACTGAACCGGTCGCCCCCAAAATAGAGATACGCCGCGCCCTAGTGGTCGCCCCATCAGGGCACACTTCGGCAAATCTGGTCATGGTATCGCTTGAGGTCATCTGTTAAATCGCCGCCGTTCGCATATCATGGAATAGCATGAACAGCCCCATCAGGAATATAGCAAAGATAAGCCCGTCAACCCGGTCCAGCAGCCCGCCATGGCCGGGTATCAGCCCGCTTGCATCTTTAACCTCAAAACGTCGCTTGATGGCGGATTCGAATATATCGCCCAAAACGGTGACAATGCCGATCAAGATGCCAATAAATAGCGCCGCCACGGGAGGTATGCTCTTATCAAAACCAAAGGTCACCAAAACCGCTGCCAAAGCGCCAATCACCACCCCGCCAATGGCCCCGGACCATGTTTTATTAGGGGACAGGGTGGGCACCAATAATTTACCCCCCACATTACGGCCAACGGCATAGGCCCCAATATCGGTCATCCACACGCTGGCAAACAAGAAAAACGTAATAAAACGCCCATGCTCATGGGCTTCGCGTATCCAAATAAGAATGGCACACGGCAAAATAATATAAAGCGCGCCCATGACCGCCCATTGCACGCGCTGGCGCATCACATATTCAAGGACGGCCGAAGAAACCCCTCCTGCGCCAATCGCCCAGCCGACCCATTCATATTTTCCATAAGCTGCCAGCCCTAAGGCGATAATCGCGGTCAGGGTCAAGGCGTAAAAGCTGAGAGAAAAAGCCGTGCGTTCAAACAGGCGGCTCCATTCGAACACCATCAGTACGCCGCCGAAAGTAACCAATGCCGAAAACCATCGCCCCCCATACCAAGTGGCCACCACCGCTATTGGCACTAAAAGAGTCGCAGCCAAAATCCGCGAACGAAGATTCTTATCCGAAGTCACCCGCGATCCCGCCCACCGAAACGCCGTTCGCGCTCGAAATAGGTCTCCACAGCCCCACGAAACGCCCGATCATCAAAGTCAGGCCAATATTGCTGCAAGAATACAAATTCCGAATAGGCCGATTGCCATAATAAAAAATTTGAAATGCGCATCTCACCACTGGTGCGAATGACCAAATCCGGATCCGGGGCATCGGATGTATCAAGCACGCTGGCGAGCGTTCCTTCGCTAATTTGTTCCGGCTTCAAGACACCGGCTGCAACCTGTTCGGCCAATTGGCGCGCGGCGCGCACAATTTCATCCCGCGCCCCATAATTAAAGGCAATTTGCAGCACATAAGCATCATTTTCGCGCGTCTCATATTCTGCCCGCTCGATCATCTGGCGAAGATCCGCAGACAGGTTTTGCCTGTCACCGATCACCCGTACACGGATATTTTCTTGCACCAGCTTTTGTAAGTCTTTTTCGATGAAGCCTTTCATGAGCTGCATCAAATAGGAGACCTCCCAATCCGGCCGCTGCCAGTTTTCTGTGGAAAAGCTGTAAAGGGTAAGGTGTGAAAGGCCGAGATCTTTCGCCACCCGCATGGTTTCACGGGCAGCCTCAACCCCTGCCTTGTGCCCCTGCTCGCGGCTCAATCCGCGCGCTTTAGCCCACCGACCATTACCATCCATGATAATCGCCACATGGCGCAAGCGCCTTTGCCCACCCCCCTTGTCGGCGGTGATCAAAGTCCCGTCTTTGGCAAGGGGGCTGAGAGAGGCCTGACTTTTACCAGAGGGTTTGCTCATCACTTCTTTCCATTAGAGATACTCACGGGCAAATCAGCACTAAACCTGCATAATTTCTTCTTCTTTAGCGGCCAACGCCTCATCAACTTTTTTAACCCACACATCGGTGAGCTTTTGAATATCTTCGGAAAATTTCTTTTGTTCATCTTCCGAACTACCGCTGGCTTTTTTAACGGCTTCCATCCCGTCCCGACGCACATTGCGCACCGCAATGCGCGCGGTTTCAGCATATTTGGCCGCGAGCTTGGCCAGCTCTTTGCGCCGTTCTTCGGTCAAGGCCGGCAAGGGCACCCGCACCGTCTGGCCGTCAGTAACCGGGTTTACCCCCAACCCCGCATCGCGGATGGCTTTTTCAACCGCCCCAACCATGGTTTTATCCCATACCTGCACCGCCAACATGCGCGACTCCGGCACATTCACCGTGCCTACCTGATTAAGCGGCATCTCTGAACCGTAAGCGGAAACCATCACCGGCTCCAACAGATTGGCGCTGGCGCGTCCCGTGCGCAGACCGCCAAATTCGGTTTTAAGGGCGTTGAGCGCCCCTTCCATACGTCGTTCCAGCTCTTTCAAGTCCGGCAATTCCTGGTCTGCCATTTTACCCTAACTCCTCATCTTTATAGGTCGCTCGATCCTTCCTCCATTCAAGGTGGATCAATTAATCATTACATATTTCCGTATATCGTCCCTCACCGGTCAAGGCGCCAATAACCCCCCCATGGCGGGCCAATGCAAACACCACAATCGGAATACCATTTTCTCGGGTCAAAGAAATGGCCGCTTGATCCATCACCCGTAAGTCCTGCTTGAACACATCAAGATAGGTCAGCCGATCATAGCGTTTAGCGTCCGGGTTGGTTTTTGGATCCGCCGTATAGACCCCATCAACCTGTGTCCCTTTGAACAAGGCATCGCACCCCATTTCCGCCGCACGCAAAGCGGCAGCCGTGTCGGTCGTGAAAAACGGATTACCGGTTCCGGCAGCAAAAATAACCACCCGCCCCCGCTCCATATGGCGCAAGGCCCGACGGCGAATATAAGGTTCACAAATGGCGGTCATTTCAATCGCTGACATGACCCGCGTCTGCACACCAATATGCTCTAGGGCGCTTTGCATGGCCAACGCATTCATCACCGTGGCCAACATGCCCATATAGTCGGCGCTCGCCCGTTCCATGCCGTTGGCGGCCATGGACAGCCCCCGAAATATGTTGCCGCCCCCAATCACCAGGCTCATCTGGGTACCGGTTTCGATACCCTTTTTAATATCGCTGGCAATCTTTTCCACGGTCGGCAAATGCAGGCCAAATTGCTCAGGCCCCATCAAGGCTTCGCCGGAGATTTTCAACAATATGCGCTTATAGCGTAGCCCCTCGGGGCCGGTTTCACTGCTCACTGGCTCGCCTCACTCAAAATTCGCCAAAATGGTCCTCTTCGGCGCAATCCCTACACCTGTTTCTGTCCTGCTAAAAGTCCAAAACCGCTCAAAGCCCGAGGCTATAGGCCGAGAATGGCCAAAATGGGAGGGTTTCGAGGTGATCTGGCGACAGTGTTTGCTGGAGGGGGAAAGCAGCCGAAAGAATGAACGGGATCAAAAGCAGGCACCTCTCGGCAAAAGGGGCTGCCCGCCCTTATGTGCGCAACAGCCCCTTTGATCACATTGTTGGCCCTTATTTAGCCCTTTTAACCTTTGGCCATGGCCGCAACTTCGGCGGCAAAATCATCGCCATTATCTTGCTCAATACCTTCACCAAGCTCCATGCGGACAAACCCGACAAGCTCTACCGGCGCGCCCGCATCATTTTTGGCGTTTTCAACCAGCTTGCCGATCTTGGTTTCATTATCCATGACGAAAATCTGTTCCATTAAAACCGTTTCTTCGTAATATTTGCGCAAGCGCCCTTCGACCATTTTTTCAATGATTGCTTCCGGCTTGCCTGAGGCGCGGGCCTGATCCGCAAGAACCGATTTTTCACGCTCAACCAAGGTCGAATCCAGATCATCGACCGTCAAAGCCAAGGGGCGAGATGCCGCCACATGCATAGCAATTTGGCGACCAAGCCCATTCAAGACAGCTTTATCACCGCCTGATTTCAAGGCCACCAACACACCAATCTTGCCCATATTATCGGTGATTTGTGTATGCACATAAGAAACAACAACCCCGTCATCGACGCTAACATAGCCCGCGCGACGCAGGCTCATATTCTCGCCAATTTGGCCAACCATTTCAGCGATATGTTCATCGACAGATTTGTCCCCACCCGGATAGGTGGCTTTGCGCAGAGCCTCAACATCACCTTTGACCGCCAGTGCTTGATTGGCAATTTCGCCAACCATTTTTTGAAACACTTCATTGCGCGCGACAAAGTCGGTTTCTGCATTCACTTCAACCAAAACCCCTTCGGCCCCATTGCCCGCCTCGGCAACTTTAACCGCCACCAGTCCATCAGCAGCCGTGCGGCCCGCTTTTTTGGCCGCTTTGGAGAGGCCTTTTTTACGCAACCAATCGACAGCGGCTTCCATATCGCCATCATTTTCTTTAAGGGCCGCTTTGCAATCCATCATGCCAGCGCCGGTTTTTTCGCGTAATTCTTTCACTAATGCAGCTGTAATAGCAGCCATTTTATAACTCCTGATTTATCTGTTCAGGCCTCGACCGCGCTTTTTCGGCGCGACCGCCGGGCCAATTTTTTTTAAGAACCACCCAGCCAATGAACTTTTAAGGGTGAGCTTTTAAAGGATAGGCATCACGGTTTTAAGATTGTGCGGGGGCTTCGCTGCTTGCCGCGTCAGCGACTTCTTCGCTTGCAACTTCACCTACAACTTCACTGACAGCCATTTCAATCGGGGCATCTTCCATCGCCCCAATATCAACACCCATCGCCGCTTGGCTTTCACCAATGCCATCAATCACCGCATCCGCAACCAGATTGGCATAAAGCGCAATGGCCCGTGAAGCGTCATCATTCCCGGGAATGATAAAGTCTATATTATCTGGATCACAATTTGTATCGACGACAGCAACCACGGGAATACCAAGATTTTTAGCTTCTTTAATGGCAATAGCTTCTTTTTTCACGTCGATAACAAACAACAAATCCGGCAAGCCGCCCATATCGCGAATACCACCAAGAGACGCGTCGAGTTTTGTTTTCTCGCGGGTCAATTGCAGCAATTCTTTTTTCGTCAGGCCAGCAGATCCGGTCTCTAAAATTTCTTCGATTTGGCGGAGGCGCTTGATCGAATTGGAAATGGTTTGCCAATTGGTCAAGGTACCACCGAGCCAACGTGAGTTCATATAATATTGCGCACAACGGCTCGCCGCCTCAGCAATCGGGGCATGGGCTTGGCGCTTGGTGCCAACAAACAAAACACGACCGCCACCGGCAACCGCATCACGAACCTTGACCAAGGCCTGATGAAGCATCGGCACTGTCTTTGATAAGTCAATAATGTGGATACCATTTCGCTCGCCGAAAATGTATGGTTTCATTTTCGGATTCCAGCGTTGTGTTTGGTGACCAAAGTGAACGCCTGCTTCCAGCAATTGGCGCATAGAAAATTCTGGCAGAGCCATCTCGCAAATACTCCTCGGTTTTTCCTCCATGGGCTGGGCCGCCCTCTTGTTCGGGACAGCACCGGGAAAACGCCCATGTGTGTGATGGGCTGCTCCCTAGGGCAAAACCGCCCCTCTATCAACCGATTTTTCGCTTAAACAGGGGAAATTCAGGTAAAATAGTGCAATTTAGCCTGAGCCTATACCAGCTCTACCGCCGTTACCCCCTCAATCAGCTTCAAGGCGCTCCGCATCGCCGGACTGGCTTTCACCTTTTGTGGCAGATTGATTGTCACTTCACAGCCTATTTCCGGCAAAAACATCACCAGGCTGGCATAGCCATGGGCCGCCTTTGCTGCGTCTGCACCGCCCACATCCCTCAGCCGCCGCTTGACCCCCTCAATTGCCACCGCATTGGCCACTTCTATCCGCAGCCCGGTGCCTTTTGGCGCGGCGATTTCATCTAGAGAGCGCACCACCTCACCAGTCACGCGCACGCTACCCTCATAGCGCTCCCCCTTGACCGAAAGCCAAACCAGCTGACCTGGCTCTAACAGGTCGCGCGCTACTGTCAGGGTTTCGGAAAAAACCGTTATTTCCACCTCGCCGCTGGGGTCTGACAGCTCTACCCAAGCAAATGGCTTACCGGCTTTAGAACGCCGCTGATTGATCGCACGAACGACTCCTGCCAGATTGAGTGATACCTTACCCGATGGTGGGATCACCTCTTCCAGATCGCTGATGCGGGTTGGCGGGTTTTTAGTCAGACGGTTAAGATAATCATCAAGCGGATGGCCCGAGAAATAGAACCCAATGGCCGCGCGTTCATGATCCAACCGCTCCAATACGGTCCACGGGTCCACCGATTTCAAAGAGGGTCTGGCCAAAGCGCTAGGCTCGGC
>JALWRV010000206.1 GCA_027080545.1 Parvularculaceae bacterium | reverse complement strand
GGCCCAAGGTTACAGTGCCCGTTTTATCAAACGCAAACAAACTCGCCTTTGCCAAACGCTCTAGGGCATCCCCGCTTTTCACCAAGATGCCTTGCTTAAACAGGCGCCCGGTGGCCACGGTTTGCACCGCCGGGGTCGCCAAGCCCAAGGCACAGGGGCATGTTATAATCAACACCGCGATCGCGTTCATAAGGCTTATGCGCAACCCCGCATCGGCAATAAAATACCAACCGAGAAATGTTGCCGCCGATAGGCTATGAACAATGGGGACATAAAGCTTCGCGGCTTTATCGGCGAGGCGAACAAAGGTTGATTTGCTCTGTTGGCCGGTCTCCACCAAACGCGCCAATTCAGAGACAAAAGAATCTTGCAAAGAAGCCGTGGCTTCCACCACCAGACGATGGGAAATATTGACAATGCCGGAGAGTAATTTTGCTCCCTTTTCCTTAAAGGCTGGGGCGCTTTCACCATTGAGTAGCGATAGATCCATGTCCGAGCTGCCCTCGATAATCACACTATCCACAGGCACCCGGTCTCCCGGCATCAACAAAATCTTATCCCCAGGTTTTAACTCTTTTGCTTGTACCGATTTTATGCTGCCATCAGCGCTCATCAAATTAGCGCTAATGGATTGCAGAGCAATCAAATCACGAGCTGCTGAACGCGCCTTATTGCGCAGGCTGTGATCGAGCCAGCGCCCGATAAGCAAAAAGAATAACAACATCACCGCAGCGTCAAAATAGGCATGGGGGCCATGGTGAGCGGTTTCAAACAGTGAAAATACCACCGCTAATAACACCGCCAAAGATATGGGAACATCCATATTGGCGGCGCCTTGCGACAAAGCCCGCCACGCCGAGGCAAAAAAGGGTTGGCCCGAATAGGCAATGGCTGGGATAGCGATAATCGCGGAGAGCCAATGCATCAGAGTTTGGGTGGCCTGCCCCATTTCTCCCCCACTACCGGACCACACCCCGACCGACAGCAACATGATATTGGCGGTGGCGAAACCGGCAACGGCCAGTGAACGAATGAGTTTTCTGCCGTAAACATCTTGCTCTTTTTCGCTGGCCTGAGGATCATATGGCACCGCTCGATAGCCTAGCTTGGCCAACATATCCGAGATCCGCCCCGGCAAGAGGGGGCCACGCCAACGCACTGATAATTTTCCCGACGATAGATTGAGGCGCGCCTCTTCAACGCCCGGTAGTTTTTTCACACCCCCTTCAATTTTTGAGATGCAGCCCGCGCAACGCGCCCCAAAGACAGCAAGCTCAAGGGTTTTGATATCGCCATTTTCTTTAACAAAGGCCGCCGGATCTATCGCATGCATGTTTTCTGCGGCCGGTTCAAGATTTGAGGGGCAACCTTCTGCCTTATCAATTGTCAGTTCAGCCATAATCTATGCTCGATCACTAATTTTTCGCCCGTTGGCGCGGTGCCCGTTATATTTAGCATCCAATTTCCCTTACCCAACCCTTTTGGCTCGATAATATAATGACCGGGCTTTTGCTCGCTCCAGATAAGTCTCTGGTCTCCATCCCCACCAGCAGGGCGAAACAAATGTGCCTGTATATCGACACCGCTTACAGGGTTTTCGTGGCGATCCAGTATAAGCAATTCAAGATGTGTATTTTCAGCAACCAATATATCCTCATCCAATAAGCTTATTTGCCACCCTAATGCCGCCTGAGCGGCGCGCTCGGCAAGGGTTTGATTATAATGCAGCCCTTGGAAATAAGGTTTTTCATTTTCAATACCGGGAAATGTTTTTAAAGCCATCCTGATCATAATAATATTGACCAGCGTAATCGTGCCAAAAAACAAGAGTAAAAATATCAATATATGTTTGCCGGTTAATCGGAAACTGCCAGATTGTTCACTCATGACTTACCTACCATTGTTAATTCACGGATCACGCTCTCTCCGGTTTCAACATTTGTTACTTCAACCGCTAAATCACGGGCTTGAATATCAGCCCATTTTTGCTTGGGCAGGGTAAAAAATATTCGTATCCGCTGCAAATCACCCCCATCGACCGTTAATAATAATTGATTGCCCTCAAATTGATGGCCCACGGCCTGTATTTGCAAGGCCTCGTCGCCGGTTACGGTCAGCCGGTAATCGGTTGGCTGGTTATGCTTGTTTAAAATAGAAACGCTCACCGCATTGCGCACCGATCCATCGGACAATATTGTATAGGCTGGGGCGCGGTTGCGCTCGACATTTACTTCTACACTGGAACGGCCGGTTAAACTTACCAACATCAGCGTCGAGACGATGATAATCAACAATCCATAAAATATGGTTCGCCCCCGCAATAAATTAGGCAAGCGCCTTTTGTCATGCTTGACCCCTTCGCGATATTGCGCCCCATAGGCGATAAGACCCGTAGGACGCCCTACTTTTTTCATAATATCATCACAGGCATCGGCGCAGAGGCCGCAATTGATACATTCTAGCTGATCCCCTTCGCGAATGTCGATGCCCATGGGGCAAACCGCTACGCAAGCCTTGCAATCAATGCAATCGCCACGCCCTTCCCAGCTTTCATTTTTCTTGTGTTTACCGCGCGGCTCCCCTCGACCAAAATAATAGCCAATGGAAAATGTTTCTGAATCCGTCATCGCCGCCTGAATACGTGGCCACGGGCACATATAGGTACACACTTGTTCACGCATTAGGCCAGCAAGCGAATAGGTCGTAAACGTCAATATCCCAATAAAAAGATAGGCGGTGGCCGGGGCCTTGCCCACAAATAGATGGTGCAAGATAGTCGGCGCATCATGGAAATATAGCACCCACGCCCCACCGGTGGCCATGGCGATAAGTAACCATAGACTATGCTTGATTATTTTTTTCGTTATCTTATCGGCATTCCATTTTTGCTGCGCAAGGCGCATCCGCTTATTGCGATCCCCCTCTACAAACCGCTCAATGGCAATAAACAAATCGGTCCACACCGTTTGCGGACAGGAATAGCCACACCAGAGCCGCCCGAACACCGATGTAACAAAAAACAAGACAAGAGCTGATAAAATCAACAGACCGGATAGCAAGTATAATTCATCGGGCCATATTTCAATATTGAAAAAATAAAACCGACCATTGGTAAAATCGACCAACACCGCCTGATTGGGGGAATCCGGGCCGCGATCCCACCTTATCCACGGCAATACATAATAGATGCCCAAAGTGACAAACAAGAGTGCCCATTTAATTTTACGAAATTTACCATGGGCAAGTTTAGGGTATATCGGCTCGCGTGATTTATAGAGCTGCCGATTGGCGGCGCTGTTTACAGCGTCGACATCAAAGGTATGAATTTCAACTTTACCCAAAGGGGGTACTCCTACTCACCGCCCCCCAGCGTATGCACATAAACCGCTAGAGAGGTGATGGTGGCATCATCAAAACGCCCATTCCAGTTTGGCATGACGGCGTTGCGCGCATTGGTAATAGTATAGCGAATGCTTTCTTCATCGCCGCCGAACAGCCATTCTTCATCGGTCAGATTCGGCGCCCCAAACATTCTGTTTCCGGTACCGTCAACCCCATGACACACGGAACATTGCGCCTTAAATAAAGGGGCCGCGCGAGCAGCCGCTTCTTCATCCACATCCATACCAGAAAGCGAGCGCACATAATTGACCAAATCATTGATTTGATTTTTTTGTAATATGCCCGCTTTGCCATAAGCCGGCATGAGAGAATTGCGCGACTTTGGATCACCGGAGCGAATGCCATGGGCGATAGTATATCGAATATCTTCGATCTTGCCGCCCCATAGCCATACATCATCATTCAGATTAGGATACCCAATGGCCCCTTGCCCCCCAGACCCGTGGCACATGGCGCAATTATCCGCAAAGGTAATTTTTCCCAAAGCAGAAGCAAATTCGAACAGTTCAGGATCGTTCTCAATTTCTTCCAGCGAGGCCGCTTGCAATAATCTTTGGGCTTTTTCGGCCCGCGCATTTTGCATCGCTTCTACCTGTTTGGTAACCTCAACCCGCTCTGAATAGTTTCGTAGGCCGTGGGTCACATCATGGCGACCCGGCCAAGCCGGCATCAGCACCCAATAAATGACTGACACGAGAATCAAGAAATACATTATGTTCAACCACCAGCGCGGTAGCGGATTGTTCAATTCTTTAATGCCGTCCCATTCATGGCCAACGGTTTCAACGCCGGTCACCTCATCAATTTCTTTTTTAGATTCTTCACTCATCTTCATTCTCCTCATCCAGAGGAATCCTGGCGGCTTGCTCAAATTGTTCCTTTTTGTTTGGTGACAGCGCATAGGCCAGCACCAGCAGGAAGGCGACCACGAAAATCAACAGCCCCCCCGTTTGCGCGAATTTGGCTAAGGTTTCATACATCTCGCACCTCCTAGCGCATATTGTCCGGGTCACTGGTGTCAAAACTGTCAAAATCGACCATGGTTCCCAGTACCTGCAAATACGCAATCAGCGCATCCATTTCGGTGATTTGTTGCTTGTCCATAAAGGCTGGATATTTGACGCCGGGCCAACGTTCTTCAAACCCGTCAAAATCTTCCGCCAACACATACCCTGCTTGTAGTTGCAAATCATGCTTAGCCATCGCCACCTGTTCCGGCGTATAGGGAACACCAACAGTGACATTAGTTTTCAGATGGGCCGATATCTGCTCGACTTCGAGCTCTTTCTTGTCGAGAAACGCATAAGGTGGCATCACTGATTCTGGCACCAAAGAACGCGGATCAATCAAATGTTGGCGTTGCCATTCATCGGAATATTTTTTGCCCACCCGCGCAAGGTCTGGTCCGGTGCGTTTCGAGCCCCACTGAAATGGGTGGTCATACATGCTCTCGGCCGCCAGCGAATAATGGCCATAGCGCTCGACTTCATCACGCAGGGGTCGGATCATTTGCGAATGGCAAACATAACAGCCTTCGCGAATATAAATATCACGCCCGGCCAACTCTAATGGCGTATAGGGCCGCATACCCTCGACTTTTTCTATGGTGTTTTCGATATAAAACAGAGGGGCAATTTCAACCAAACCACCAATCGCCACCACCAATAAAATGGCTGCCCCCAAGAGGCTGGTGTTTTTTTCTAGAACTGTGTGTTTATCAAGCATGTCTTTTCCCCCTATTCCGCTGGGGCTGCTGCAACCGGCGCGGCCACATCAGACTTTTTAGTTTCCTGCACATCGCCGCGTGCGGTACGCCATAGATTATAACACATGATGATTGCTCCAGAGAGATATAGCAGCCCGCCGACGGCCCGAATAACATAATAGGGGTGCTTGGCTTCAACCGTTTGCAGGAAGGAATATTGCAAGAAGCCTAATTCATCATAGGCGCGCCACCACAACCCTTCAGTGATACCGGCAACCCACATGGCGGAGATATAGAGCAATATGCCCACGGTTGAGAGCCAGAAATGCCACTCCACCAGTTTTAGTGAATAGATTTGTTTGCGGTTCCACGCCCACTGCGCGAGGCAATAGAGCGCCCCGAAGCTGATATAGCCAACCCAGCCCAATGCCCCGGAATGGACGTGCCCGATGGTCCACTCGGTATAATGCGACAGGGAATTGACCGAGCGCACGGCCATCAAAGGCCCTTCAAAGGTGCTCATACCGTAAAAAGCGACCGAAACAATCATCATACGAATAACTGGATCCGTACGAATTTTATCCCACGCACCGGACAGGGTCATCAGCCCGTTGATCATGCCGCCCCATGATGGCATCCACAACATTAGGGAAAAGGTCATGCCCAAAGTTTGAGACCATTGTGGCAGAGCGGTATAATGCAAATGGTGAGGACCCGCCCAAATATAGATAAAAATCAGCGACCAGAAATGCACGATCGACAGGCGATAGGAATAGACAGGCCGCTCAGCCCGTTTGGGGATGAAATAATACATAATCCCCAAAAAGCCCGCGGTTAGGAAAAACCCCACCGCATTATGCCCATACCACCATTGGGTCAGCGCATCCTGCACCCCGGCAAACAGCGAATAGCTTTTCGCGCTTACGGGCGATATTGGCACCGCCAGATTGTTGACGATATGCAGCATCGCCACCGTGATGATGAACGCCAAATAGAACCAATTGGCCACATAGATATGCGGCTCTTTGCGCTTCAATAGGGTGCCCGCATAGACCAGTAAATAGCCAACCCAGATCAAGGTTAGCCAGATATCCGTATA
>JALWRV010000205.1 GCA_027080545.1 Parvularculaceae bacterium | reverse complement strand
CGGAAGAAAATTTTATTCGCCTTGGCGGGGTGCCGTTATTTTCCGGTTTTATGTATGGGGCGGTTGGGTCTTATCTAGCCCGGGTGATGCGGGTGTTTGACTTTTCCTTTTCTCATTATCCGCCGCTATGGGGGACGATTATCTTGGCCCTTTTGATCTATGGCAATTTTTTCACCCATCATTTTATACCAGATTTTCGCTATGGCCTATTTGCCCTGACGGCGCTGTTATATGGGCGATGTTTTGTATATTTCAGAGTGTGGCGTTGGCAGCACAAAATGCCTTTGCTGCTCGGGTTTTTTCTGGTGGCGTTGTTCATTTGGTTGGCTGAAAATATTGCCACCATGACCGGGGCTTGGCTTTATCCGGATCAGCATCAAGGCTGGCAAATGGTGTCCTTTGCCAAGATGGGGTCATGGTTTTTATTGATGATTATTTCTTTTGTGTTGGTGACGCTGATACACAAGCCGCGCCAACAAGAAGATTAAAGGGATTTTTAATCGAGACGGCGCTCGACCCATTGCCAAAACAAATCCGCAATATCTGGCCCGCCGAAGCGGTGGATTTCCTGAATGCCGGTTGGCGAGGTGACATTAATCTCGGTGAGATGGTCTCCAATAACATCTATTCCGGCAAATATGAGCCCACGCCGCGAAAGGTCTGGACCAATGCGGCGGCAGATTTCTCGGTCACGGTCGGTTAGCTCTACGGCTTCGGCGCGGCCGCCCACATGCAAATTGGAGCGGGCCTCCCCCTCGGCGGGGATGCGATTGAGCGCACCCACAGGTTTGCCATCAAGCAAAATGATGCGCTTGTCGCCTGCGCGCACCGCCGGCAAATATTGTTGGGCGATTAAAGGCTCTCTATTGGCGAGGAAGAGATCCATTAAAGAGTTGAAATTTTCATTTTCAGGCCGCAAGCGAAAAACCCCAGCACCGCCATTGCCATAAAGAGGCTTGATGATGATATCTTTATGTTTGGCGCGAAAATTTTTCAGGGCGTCTACATTGCGGGTAATCAGCGTTGGCGGGGTAAGGTCGCGATAATCGGTAACGAGAATTTTTTCCGGGGCGTTGCGAATTTCTATTGGGTTATTCAACACCAATACGCGGTCCATTAAACGCTCCACTATCCATGTGGTGGTGAGATAGGCCATGTCGAAAGGAGGGTCTTGGCGAATGAGCAGCACGTCCATTTTGGCCAGGTCTTGAACGCTTGGGCCTTCGGCCCATGTGACAATGTGCTCGGGGGTTTCCTCTAGGGCTTCGATCCGGCGGGCGGTGGCGCTTATTTGTGTGTCTTCATAGACAAGATCGTTGGGGTGGTAGGTATAGACCGTATGGCCGCGGGCAAGCGCGGTACGGGCGAGGGCATAGCTGGTGTCGGCGTGGACATCGACTGCTTCGATCGGGTCCATCTGAAAGGCAATCCGCATCTATTGATCAAGCTCCGGCAGGTCTGTTTTTTGCGGATTGTCTGATGGGGTGGGGGTTAAAGGGG
>JALWRV010000204.1 GCA_027080545.1 Parvularculaceae bacterium | reverse complement strand
TGGACCTTATCCATAATTCTATCCGGCTCCCCCCCGGGGTCGACCAAGGCCACGGACCCGCTGGGGGCTTTAATGATGGAACAATTTTGCTGAAACGGCGTCACCGGCAAAATGTGTAATTCAAAGGCAGGGGATTGGTTGGTCATAAACTAAGTCTCAAGTGTGATGTTCAATATGGGCTTCTATCAGGGCTTCATTATAGGCTGCCAACGCGCGACCTTCCGTCAGATAGCCGACAATTTTGCGACGTTTTTCATCATCCACCACCGGCATGGCATCAAGATCATTATAGCGCATTTTAGCCAACGCATCACCCAGCGTATCCGAAGCCCGCAACCGCAACTGGTCGCCCACCAGCGGATTTGAGTCAGGTGGCACTGGTCGCATCACATCGCGCACACGGATGGTTTGCAATATCACCCCGTGGGGTCCTTCAGACAAATCATAACCCCGTTGGTTGAGTTGCCAGTGGAAAAAGGAAGAACCAAAGAAAGTATGGGAAAGCATGGTCGCGATGCCCACAGCGATCATCAAATTAACCGTCATCTGATAGTCCCCGGTTAATTCAAATACGATCAAGGTGGTGGAAATAGGCGCGCCCAATATAGCCCCGGAAACCGCCCCCATGCCGATCATCGCATAATAGGTGGAATCAGCCGCCATGTCGGGGAAAATAAACCCCATGGTGATGCCAAAGGCGGCACCGGACATGGCCCCGAAATAAAGCCCCCCTGAAAATATGCCAATGCCATACCCACAGGTCAGGCAAATAACGGTAGCGATGATTTTAACAATCAAAAAGGCGGTTAATTCGCCAAGCCCATATTGGTTGGACAGGGCGGCAGAGGTTGCTTCATATCCAACCCCGACAACTTCCGGCATGGTCAGGGCAACCAACCCCATAAACAGCCCAGCAATGGGTGGTAGCCAAGCGGGGTCAAGATTAAATTTGCGAATTTGGCGCCGCGTCCAGATATGAGAGACCGCTAAAGATTGCATCACCACAAAAGCAACCAGACCACAAATGATGCCGAGAATGATTGAAAAGGGCGTGTCGTACAGTCCGCTGGTGCCATAATCGGGAATTGAAAAGGCGCTGGCATGGGTAAGGTGGGCGCGCGAAATCAAGGTGGCAATGACACTCGATAAGGCAACGGGGCCAAAAACCGATAGGGCATAATTGCCAAGCACCACTTCTAGGGCGAATAACATGCCGGCGATGGGAGCATTAAAGCTGGCCGCCACCGCTGCGGCTGCCCCACACCCCAAAAGAGTGCGCGCATATTTGCCGCGCAATCCCATTTTTTCGTAAACGGCGGTGGCAAACGAGCCGCCCATCAATACCACCGGCCCCTCGCGCCCGGCTGAGGCGCCAGAGCCAAGCGCCAGGGCGGTGATGAGCGTATTGAGAATACCGCCCCGAAAAGACATATGGCCCGGCGGTCCGGCCCGCGCCTCGATCACCTCGGCAACCCCCATGCAGCGGGCTTGTGGAAAAAAACGCAACC
>JALWRV010000203.1 GCA_027080545.1 Parvularculaceae bacterium | reverse complement strand
CGCGATTGTTTGCTATGTGTTTTGTCGTACATATTTCACCCGGCTATCGTTTATGCCAGAAATAATGCAGAAATGATGCCAAATCCTAATATGCGTTAACCATGTCCGATTTTATTACCCGTTTTGCACCCTCGCCGACCTATTATCTTCATGTGGGGCATGGCTTTTCTGCCCTTAAAGCCTATCAGGCCGCAAAGGAGACCGAGGGGCGCTTTTTGTTGCGCATTGAAGATATTGACCAAACCCGCTGTCGCCCCGCCTATGAACAGGCCATTTATGAGGATATGGATTGGCTGGGCATTGAATATGAACAACCCGTGCGCCGCCAGTCGGACCGCCTATCTCATTACCAGCAAGCCCTCGAGCTGTTGCGCGATGAGGGGGTGATCTATCGCTGCTTTAAGACCAGACGCGAAATTGCAGCACAGGCAAGCCCCGAAAAGCTTGGGCCCGAAGGGCCGGTCTATTTCGGTCAGGCCCTAGACGCGGAGCAAGAGCAGGAACTGATAGCCCAAGGAATAGCCTTTGCGTGGCGCCTATCCATAAAGCGCGTCATGGAGCGCTATGGCACGCAACTGGCAAACCTCTATTTCACCGAACAGAATCAGGGGCCAGCCGGTGAAAAGGGAGCGATCAAGATCAAGCCACACCTTGCTGGCGACGTGGTATTGGCGCGCAAAGATATTGGCATTTCTTACCTTTTGGCCTCGGTGATTGATGATGCCGAGCAAAATATCAGCCATGTCATTCGTGGGCAGGATCTATTTTATATCACCCATATTCAAGTTCTCATGCAATTTCTTTTGCATCTTCCCCGTCCGCTCTATCATCACCATCGCTTGATTACGGATCTTGCCGGAGAAAAACTCTCAAAAAGCAACCATGCGCTTTCTCTGCGCAGCTTGCGGGAAAAAGGGGTTAGCGTCGAACAAATGAAAAGGCGTTATTTTTAACGGTCACGCTGTGGCGGCGGCACATAATAGCGATAATGGCCGGTCATAGGCCATTCAAACAGCACTGCATCAAGACGCGGACGCCCGCCAATATGATGCACAATCAGCGGTTCGCCTCGTGCGGATTTTTTAGTCGACACAATACCCATATGCGGCAAGCCACCGGGCAATGTCCACGCCACAATATCGCCGGGTCGATAGAGAGAATAATCATGGCTTGTAGAGCGGCGCGCCCCATGGCGACGTAAAAATACTTCCAAGTTTAAAACACGGCGATGATCAATATTGCGATCAGGCCGCGACAATTGCCACCGTTTTGGATAGGAGGAAAAATTTGCCTTCATGTCTTCATGGAGACGTTTTTGAAAATCAATGCCGACACTGCGATAGGCACGAATGACAACATCGGCACAAACGCCCCTATTGGCCGACACATCACCCCATGGATAGGTAAGACGGCGATAGCTGGGGTCATATTGGATATCCGCGCCGACCATAGCCTCTGCGCTTTGGGCAATTTTTTCCCCATAAGAAGCTGACTGGGCCAAAGCAGGCGA
>JALWRV010000202.1 GCA_027080545.1 Parvularculaceae bacterium | reverse complement strand
CCTCTGCATCTGTAAAATGCGCAGATAGTTTGCGCACAGCGTTTGCCCAGTTTGTTATATCCGCATCTTTAGTGCTCCCCAAATTGCTCGTATCAGCGGGTCTGATTAAACAACCGCCAAACAACACGGGTGTGCCAGATATGCCAACCACAATATTATCATCACTATGGCCGGGTCCTGGGTAAAAAATATCGAGTCCCTTGAAATAGTTAGCTGTCACCCCATTCGAAGGTAGCCATTTGCCATCTGTCCTAAATCTTAGGTTATATTGAGCTGGTACTAAGGCTTTTTCGGGAGCAATTTTGTTAGATAGGGTAAAGGCAAAAGTGGGGATGTGACGTTGGCGAATGGCCCCAACGCCACCCATTTTATCACTATGTGCATGGGTAAAGATGGCCGCGGTAACGGGCCTACCAAAATTCGTCTCAACCCAATCGAGTATCACATTAGTTTGTGTGTCATCCCAAGCGCTATCAATCAAAATGATTTTGTCCTCACGCGCGATGATAAGGCCAGTGGTCGGAAAAGGCCCCCATTTTTCAAAGGTCTTATAGGCTCGGTGGGTCCAGACGCCTTCGGCAATTTTCTGAAATTTGATGCCATAAACTTCCGATTTTGTTGGTGCACTGGCAATCAATTGATTGAATGATGAGGAAGGAATGGCCTTTTTATGAATTGCCTCGGTACAGGCGGATAAAAAAGCCAAAAGAAGAGGCAGAGAAAATAAAAGAAAACGTGGCTGCATGGAGTGATTCGTAGCGATTCTACCGAGGCACTTCAAGCGCAGATCTTCGTATTTTGGAAGGCCATCCAAGAGAGCCTAGGCAAACTTACTATCTTTTCTAGATTCCAGATTCGACACTAAAAGCCAGGTTTTTACTAGATTTCAAATAAAATTTCAGAATAGTGACGCCCATCACAGCCCTATTTGGCAGGAAGCCTATGGTTAAAGTGTCATTAACCACAAAGGGAAGGAACCACATCATGGCTAAGAAATCATTCGCAAATGGAGCCCTCTATGCCCGCGCCGCTCACGGTCAGGCAGACCGCGACGAGGCTTGCAAAATCTTCGGTTTTTTGGGAACGCTTTTTGTCATGGCTATCGCCATCATTCCCGCCATCATCTATTTCGCACAATAGATGCCAAGCCGCTTAGGCAACATCAACCAAATGCGCTGCTTCGGGTAGGTCTTGACCAAAGGCGCGTTGGAAAAATTCTGCCACGCTCGGGCGCTCCAGCTCGTCACACTTGTTCAAAAACGTCACGCGGAACGCATAACCAAGATCGTCGAAAATTTCCGCATTTTGCGCCCAGTTGATAACGGTGCGCGGTGACATGACGGTCGAAATGTCACCATTCATAAAAGCATTGCGGGTCATATCGGCAACCCGAACCATGGAATCGATGGTTTTTTCTCCCTCTTCATTTTGATAGGAGGGCAGTTTGGCCAACACAATGGCGGCCTCTTCTTTTCTCTCCAGATAGTTCAAGGTGGTGACGATTGACCAGCGGTCCATCTGTCCCTGATTGATTTGTTGGGTACCATGATAAAGCCCGGTTGTGTCTCCTAGGCCGATCGTGTTGGTGGTGGCAAAGAGACGAAAATAGGGGTTCGGGGTTAGCACCTTATTTTGATCGAGCAGGGTCAGACGGCCCTCGGCTTCCAACACCCGTTGAATGACGAACATTACGTCGGGGCGACCGGCATCATATTCATCAAATACCAGCGCCACAGGCCGTTGAAACGCCCAGGGCAACATGCCTTCCTTGAAGGCGGTAATTTGTTTGCCATTCTCAACAATGATGGCGTCTTTGCCGATCAAATCAATGCGGCTCACATGGCTATCGAGATTGACCCGGATACAGGGCCAGTTCAGGCGTGCCGCAATCTGTTCGATATGGGTGGATTTGCCGGTGCCGTGATAGCCTTGCACCATCACCCGTCGATTATGGGCAAAGCCAGCCAAAATGGCCATGGTGGTTTCCGGATCAAAGCGATAGGTCTCATCGATTGGTGGCACATATTCATTGGCCTCGGCGAAGGCCGGTACTTTCATGTCGGTTGGAATACCGAAAAGCTCTTTGGCCGAGATTGTTTTTTCCGGCTTGTTCGGAAATTGGGCATCTTGTGACAGGGCCAGAGAACTCATTTTATTGTCTTTCATTTTTGGGGTGTTGCATGGGGTGCACTTTGAGCCGAATTGGGGTTAAAAAGCAATGCTATGGCGATGGAAATGGCAGTGGGCCGTTGGTCTCTAGCCTAGCAAAAACCAGCCTTTTTTAAGATAGAATGGGCTTTAATTACCGCTTGTAATTGTTCTTCGGCACCGCGATCCCCTTCATTGACGTCGGGGTGAAAACGCTTCACCAGCTCCGCATAGCGTTTGCGCAGTTCGGCATTGGAGGCGCTGGTGGGCAGGTTGAAGGTTTTGAATGCGCTGACCTGCAATTTTGTCAGTTTGCGCCCTGCGCGATAGGCGCCTGCCTGGGCTGGGGTGGCCCCGGGCATTTGCGTAAAAATGCCGACCTGATCGTCAATTTCCGCCCCGTCTTTCAAGGAGGCGCGCGCCGCCGCTGCCGCTCTGGCATTTTTGGCCATGGTCCAGGTCGGGCGATCCCCATAGCGGGCCCGCTCGATCTCGGCTTTCAGTTCCGCATCGGTTTTGCCATCAAAATAGTTCCACGCTTTATTATGTTCGCGGGCATGGGTCGGGCAGAACCAGTAAAATTCCTGCATATTATTGGGCGATTTTGGTGCCCGCACCTCTGCCGGCTTGTCACAAGTCTCATTGTCACAAGTGCGCACCTCCTTCTTCTTCCAAGGCTTTTTTGCGGTCTTGGAACCTTTGGTGACGCTGGCGCGGATATCAAATCCAAAGCGGGGCTTATAGGAACTATCTTTACTCATAAATCTCTATATGGGCGCATCTGCTGCAAAGCACAATTCTTGACTTTTGCGGCGTTATTGGGCTTTATCACGGGTTTTGCTAATCCTTCCGTCCGCCTTGGCCTCGTTCTAGGGTGAGCAATCTGGAAAGCGGTCAATTCATGGGTAAAATAGCCGAGAATATGCGCCAAAAACTGGAAGCGGCCTTCGCCCCCGATGTTCTTGAGTTGCAAGACCAATCCCACCTCCATGCGGGTCACGCTGGGGCCCACCCCCAAGGGGAAAGCCATTTTCACCTGATTATCAAAGCCAAGACTTTTACTGGCAAATCCAGAGTCGAACGCCAACGGATGGTCAATGCCGTTCTGCGGGATGAGTTGGCCGAACGGGTGCATGCTTTTTCCATGGAGGTGGAGGGAAGCTAAAGCAGGCAGCCGGACGCGCGTTGAAAGGATGCTATGGCGACTTTACCGGATCAATTCCCCGAGCAGGGCCAAGACGAAGATCGCGTCTATGATTTTTTTGCCCAGAAAATATACACGCTTTCTACGCCCCTTGGCAGTCAAACCGCCTTGGCTCATATGGACCCGTTACCGCCATTGATCGCTGCCAGACTGGTCGGGTTAAACGCCGAATATAATCAAAATCTTTTACACCCTTCGCTTAGCCCCTTTGCCACTGAAGCGGAAGATCGTTTGATGGCATGGTTGGCTCCGGCCTTTGGTATGGAAGCCGGGCATATGTGCAGCGGTTCCACCATTGCAAATCTAACGGCTCTTTGGTGTGCCCGCGAAGCGGGGGCTCAAACAATTGTTACCTCGGCAGAGGCGCATCTCTCGGTGGCCAAGGCGGCGCATATTTTGGGGATGGAGCTGATCCAAATAGCCGTGGATGATTTGGGTAGAATGGATTTGGCGCAGATGCCAGATTTGTCGAAAGCTGTTCTTGTCTTGACGGCTGGCACCACCGGGCGCGGGGCGATTGACCCGCTTTCGCGCGAGTCGCATGGACGCGAGGCATTATGGGTTCATGTGGATGCTGCTTGGGCGGGGCCGTTACAATTTACCAAATATCGAGATTTACTGGCCGGTATCGAACAGGCCGATAGTATCGCCATTTCCGCCCATAAATGGTTTTACCAGCCCAAGGATTCGGCGCTGATTCTGTTTGCGCGTGTGGAAAGTCAGGAATTGATCAGCTTTGGCGGTTCTTATTTGGCAACCCCTAATGTGGGGGTGCAGGGGTCACGCGGGGCCAGTGCAATACCCTTATTGGCTACCTCATGGTGTGGGGGCGTGAGGGCCTAGCCCAGCGGATAGAAAAAAACATGGCTGATAGATTCATTTTAGCGGCAAAAATTGACGAGGATTTCCGCCTTACACTTTTGCAACAGCCAGAAACGGCGGTTACTGTGTGGCGGCCAAAGGATGGAGCAGGCGCGGCCTCGGTGCAGGAGATCGTTCGATCTCTGGATAAGGATATTTCCACTGTTGAGATAGAAGGGGCTGTTTGGGTGCGACAGGTGGCGGTCAATTATCATGCGGATATAGACGCAGTCTGGCAAAATATGACCAAGGCCCTGAGTGAGCTATCATAGAAGATGGAGAGGTGGAATATGGATAGGCGATTTTGGGGCAGGCAGATTATGGCTATAAAATTTTTATTGAGCCTTTTGCTCTTGGCCTTGATGGGGGCTTGTTCGGCGCCATCACCGACTGAGGGAAAAACGGGAGAAAAATTTGAGCCCGCAACGGAATCGGCGATCTTCGAGGAAAGGCCTCAAGCAAAAACAGACACAAAAGTGCAGCTCACCCTTGTAGCAGAGGGATTGCAAAGCCCTCTTTTTGTTACGGCCGCGAAAGGGGATGACAAGCTCTTTATCGTGGAACAGGTTGGGCGGATTATCATTTTGCAAAAGGGGCAACAGCGTGTTGGTCTGGATATAAGGGAGCGTGTTACCCATAAGGGGGAGGCGGGCCTGTTGGGGCTCGCCCTGCATCCTGATTTTTTGCAAAATGGTTTGGCATTTGTTTCCTACACCAGTGGCGATTTAACCAGTGTCATTGAGGCTTTTATTTATGATAAAAATACAGGCCAATTTGACCCCGAAAGTGGGCGGGTGATTTATACCCTTGATCAACCGGCAGGTAATCACAATGGTGGCATGGTCGCCTTTGGTCCAGATGGATATCTTTATGCAGGTTTCGGCGATGGGGGTGGCGGCAATGATAGCTATCGCAATGGACAAAATTTTGACACAGCCCTTGGCACCCTCATTCGCATAGAGGTTGACCCGACAAACATATCGACTTTTCAAATCCCTGCGGATAATCCAAACCCCATGGGGCCAGCACCAGAAGCGTGGATCTATGGGATGCGTAATCCCTGGCGTTTTTCCTTTGATGGCGATCTTCTCTATATTGGCGATGTAGGCCAATCGGCATGGGAAGAGATTGATGTCATCAAGGCGGGCGCGGCGTCGAGTGGGGCTAACCTAGGGTGGCCCTTAGCGGAAGGGGATGCGTGTCATCAAGATGAGGATTGCCGCAATGGTGATCTGGTGTTTCCGGTTCTTACCTATCCCACTAGGTCCGGCTGCTCGATCACTGGCGGCTATGTCTATCGCGGAACAAAAATACCCGAATTGCAGGGTCATTATTTTTATGGCGATTTTTGTTCGGGGCGTATTTTTAGCTTTGTCTATGCCGAAGGCGCGGTGAGCGAACAGCAGGCATGGGAAGACAGGATTGGCCGGGTCGATCTAATTTCCAGCTTTGGCCTTGATGGGGACGGAGAACTTTACATCGTCTCAATTAAAGGCAAAATTTTCCGTCTGGATCTGGCTGATTAAAGTTTCACATCTTCGGCTTCGGGCGCGTTGGGGGCAGCTTTTTCGATGCGCGGCAATAGCAGGATGATGGGTATCAGGCTGATGGTGACCAGAAGAGACGCCAGTAAAAAGGGAGCGCCGGGAAAATAGGTGGCACCGACTTCGTGGCGGGTAAAATGCGCAAAGATTTGCGCCATGAGAAAAGGGGATGTCATCAGGGTGAGGCTCATCAAAGTCGCAATTGCCCCTTGTAATTCGCCCTGTTCATTTGGCGGAATGACTTTCGACATGATCGCTTGCATGGAGGGCATGGTAAAGGCGGAAACTGAACCGATGACAATCCAAAAATAGACCCAAGAACCAGACGGTGTCATCAACGCATAGCCCATAAGCGCGATGATCATGGCGGTGGAGCCAATCAAGATGCCCCGCACTTCACCAATTTTAGGCATGAGCAGGCGCACCAACCCCCCTTGCACCATCACACTTAATAGGCCGACAAAGCCGAGGGAATAGCCGATTTGGCTGGCATTCCAGTTGAATTTTTCTTCCGTAAAATAGGCCCAGATGGCGGGGAAGGAATTTTGTGCGAACATCATCAAAAAATAGGAAAACAA
>JALWRV010000201.1 GCA_027080545.1 Parvularculaceae bacterium | reverse complement strand
GCTTCAGCGTCTTGCAGGCTTTGGGCACTGGTAAATCGCGAGGGCAACATCACACAAGCGACATTGTCCGGCCCCAGCGCATCCACCGCCATCGCCGCCACCAAGCTCGAATCAATACCTCCACTCAACCCCAATACCACCGAGGAAAAACCGTTTTTGCGGACATAATCTCTCAACCCCATGACACAAGCGCGATAAAATTTTTCCGGCCTGTCATACCCCCTAGCTTGGGGGCCGGAGACACATTGCCACCCCCCATCATCCCGTTGCCATTTAGTGAGAAATAACCCCTCCTCAAACCGCGGAGCGCGGGCGACACATTCCCCCCTTTTGTCGAGCACAAAAGCCCCCCCATCAAAGACCAGCTCGTCTTGTCCGCCTAATTGATTCACAAACACTAGGGGCAAAGGCGCTGTCTGCAACCGCGCTCGAGCCGCCGCCAAACGCTCATCCTCAGCCGTTTCGCGATAGGGTGAACCATGGGGCACAATAAAAATTTCTGCGCCTTGGTCGTATAGCGCCTGCGCGGCCGGTGGTAGCCACATATCTTCACAGATCATCACCCCCAATTGCACCCCTCGCCATATCATCGGGGTCAATGTTGGGCCGGGCTCAAAATTTCGTTTTTCGTCAAACACCCCATAATTGGGCAATTCCGTTTTAAATCGCTTATCAGCAATTTTGCCCGCTTCTGCCAATAATATGGCGTTCAATATTTCGCCGCCCTTACCGCGCCATGGTAAACCAAACAACAGAGCCGGCCCGTCTTTGGTCTTGCGCGCCAATTGTTCGGCCATGCTTTCGCACGCTTCCAGAAAACCTGCTTGGCGTACCAAATCCTGCGGTGGATAGGCAGATAGGCTTAATTCTGGAAACACCACCAGATCAGCCCCCCGAGAAGCCGCCTGTTCGACAAAGCGCACCATCAGGTCACAATTATCCGCCAGCGCCCCCATGGTCGGGTTCATCTGCGCCAGTGCCATGGTGAAGCTATCGGCGGTTTTAGCCATTCAATTCCAGATCCTTGAAGCCCGATGAGAGGGCCGCTTGAGCACGGTTTTTACGTTTATAGCGTCCGAACCGTCTTTGTCATCTTTCTCCATACCAAAACCCCGGCCATAGAGGCCGGGGCATGAAGCTTTCCACGATTATGCCGTTATTTATGCGGTTTCCGGAGCCGATCCTTCATGGTGACCCGAACTGTCACGATTGCGGCCTTCCCAGCGAGATTTGAACCGTTCAAACTCCTCACGATCCCGCGCCCGACGCAACTCATCCGCATAGGCTTCAAATTCTTTACGCGCTTCTTCCAATTTGCGGCGCTCTTCTTCAAGCCGTTTCAATTCAGCCGCCCGCCAATCATCAAAAGCGGTATTACCGGTGCTAGCGGAATATTGGGTTCGATCAGAATAGCTGGTGCCATCAAAAGCGCGCTTAACCTTGTCCCCGGCTTCCGACGCATGGTTTTTGACATTGCCCCAGTCAGACAAATCAAGCCCCCACTGACGGCCCCAAATCATATAGGCCAGCATGAACAGGCCGAGAGGCCAGAAAATAATGAATCCGACCACCATTAAAAGAATATTCAATCCCGTCCATGTGGGACGCAGTGAACAACAAGTCATTGGGCATTACCCTCCTAATTATCATCTCCAACAATGGGCAAAACCAACGAAACCCAGCCCGCGAAAGGCGAGGCATTGAGCGCCCCGCCTCATCATAAATGGGAAGCCCGACCCCTTCGTTCAAGGCGATTCCACCAAAAAAGAGCAATTTTTTGAGGTTCTGCGCCAAACTAATTGCCCCTGCGCAAATGATTACGCTAAGCCAAGGAGACTATATTGACTTATTGGAAATTTGCGCCCGGCACCCCATTATGCCTTCCATGAATGACACGTCCCCACCCGATAGCAAACCCGCTGAAACCGGCCTTTTACGCGGCCGCCAACTGATCGCGGATCAGATCAAGCGATTGCCGGAAAAACCCGGCGTCTACCGCATGATCGATGGCGAGGGGGGGGTGCTTTATGTGGGCAAGGCCAAAAATCTAAAAAAACGGGTCACATCCTATGCAAGACCAACGGGCCACACCAACCGCATCGCCCGCATGATTGCCCAGACCAGAGATATGGAATTTGTTGTCACCGCTTCTGAGACCGAAAGCCTGTTGCTTGAAGCCAATCTCATCAAACAGCTAAAACCGCAATTCAACGTGCTGATGCGCGACGATAAGAGTTTTCCCTATATTCTCATCGCCACCGATCATGAGATACCGCAATTGCTCAAACATCGCGGGGCGCAAAAACGACCGGGCCATTATTATGGCCCCTTCGCCTATGCGGGCGCGGTCAATCGCACCCTCAATATTTTACAAAAGGCTTTTCTATTACGCTCTTGCGAAGATTCCATTTATGAAAGCCGCTCACGTCCCTGCTTGCTCTATGAAATCAAGCGATGCTCCGCCCCCTGTGTCGGGCTCATTTCCAAGGCGGATTATCAAGACCTAGTGGATGAAACGAAACGCTTTCTCGCTGGCAAAAGCCGCGAAATTCAAACCGCCCTATCCCAGCAAATGGAACAAGCCGCCCGAGCGCGCCACTATGAACGCGCGGCCACTTTTCGGGATCGCATCAAGGCTTTGGCGACCATTCAAGAAAGTCAGGACATCAATCTAACCACATTCACCGACGCCGATGTCTTCGCTATTCATCTTGAGGCCGGACAGGCTTGTGTGCAGGCTTTCTTTTATCGGGTGGGGCAGAATTGGGGTAATAATGCCTACTATCCCCAACATAGCCGCGATGAAAGTGCCGCCGAAATTCTCGACGTGTTTCTCGCCCAATTCTATGCCAATCGCGAACCGCCCAAGCTGGTGCTGGTATCAGAATCCCTCCCCCAACAGGCTTTATTGCAACAAGCCTTGAATGAGCGCGCCGGGCGCAAAGTTGAAATTAGCACTCCCAAACGCGGTGATCGCCGGGCCGTGGTCGAACAAGCCAAAATGAACGCCCGCGAAGCCTTAGCCCGACGCCTTGCAGAGCGCTCAAGTCAGCGCAAACTGTTAAGCGCGGTAGCAGACATATTCGCGCTCTCCGCCCCGCCCCGCCGTATGGAAGTTTTTGATAATTCCCATATCTCCGGCACCCACGCTTTCGGCTGCATGATCGTCGCCAATGAAGAGGGATTAGTCAAAAATCAATATCGAAAATTCGCCATCAAAGATCCCAACACCATCGCAGGCGATGATTACGGCATGATGCGCGAGGTCCTCACCCGCCGCTATGAACGGCTGGTGCGCGAAGAAACCCCCGGCAGCGACAAATGGCCGTCCATGATCATTGTCGATGGCGGGGCCGGTCAGCTTTCTGTTGCCAAAGATGTGATAACCCAATGCGGCATCACCATCGGCACCGATATTGAAAATGGGGAAGTGTTGCTCCTCAGTGTGGGCAAGGGGCGGCGCGAAGATGGTCATGGGCGCAAATTAGCCGACCGCCGCCAAGGCGAGGTTGCGGATCAGTTTTTCGTGCCGGGTCGGGCCCCTTTCACCCTGCCCCCGCGCTCACCCATTTTGTATTATTTACAAAATCTGCGCGATGAAGCCCATCGTTTTGCCATTGGCAGCCATCGGGCCAAGCGACGCAAACAAAGTTTTGCCAACCCCCTTGATGATATTGCTGGCATTGGGGCCAAGCGCAAAAAAGCCTTGCTGCACCATTTCGGCTCCGCCAAAGCGGTGGCGAAAGCCAAACCAGAAGATCTTTGCGCGGTAGACGGCATCTCCAAAGCCTTGGCCCAAAAGATTCACGACCATCTAAATGGCTGACAGGCTTGTGATTGGCCCTTAGGCCTATGTTATGACACACTTTCACACCATGATAAGATAAAAGGGCGGCACCGATGGCAAAACCGATATATAAACCGATGACAAAACCGCTTGCCAACGCTGTGGCCCGTCAGCCCGTACGACCTCTCGCCCCGCTATTGGCGCTCGCCCTCATGGCCATTTTTTTCTGGCTCACCCTAAGCCCTCTAGCCCAGGCCAACCCCCAAGAAGCCAACCCCCAAGAAAATGTCGATGCCACCATCGTTGAATTTTATGCCGATTGGTGCACCTCCTGTAAAATTCTCGACCCCCAACTTGAATTAGCCCTCGCTACATTTACCGAAGCCAAAATCGAACTGGTTCGACTTGATTTTACCAAACGTGATTGGGATTCCGTGGTTGCCCAAGCGGCCATCGCCAAGAAATATGGTATCGAAGAAGAGGTTTCCTTGGACCATATCAAAACGGGCTTTGCTCTGATTGTGGTCGACAAAGAGGTGCGCGGGCGCATCAGCGCCGGCATGGATGCGCAAATGATTCAATCAAGCTTGCGGGCCGCACTCAGCCAATAGCCCCCCCTTTTGCCACCCGGCCAAACCAGCCCTATAAAACACCATGACCAGCGCCCTCCTTTCTCCCCAGCAAGCCATTGCTTTGCTGCACGACCCCGACACAAATTTTGTTGATGGTTCATGGCACATGCCCGGTAGCGACCAAAATGCTGCGGAAAATTTTGCCCAAGCCCATATTCCCGGCGCCGTGCGGTTTGATATTGACGCCATCGCCGACCAGACCAGCCCCCTACCCCATATGATGCCCAGCCCGGAACAATTTGCGACGCAATGCGGGGCTTTAGGGCTTGCCCCTAACCGGACCCTCATCATCTACGAGACCGGCCCGCTTTTTACCGCCCCACGGGTGTGGTGGAGCCTGAAAGCCATGGGGGCCGAGAATGTCTTTATTCTGGATGGCGGTCTATCCGGCTGGCAGGCACAGGGGGGACCGATAAGCGATAGCCCAACCTCTCCCACACCCCGCCCTTTTGCCCCGAACCCCGCAACGGACCGCTTCGTCACCCTTGATCAGATGCGACAAATAATCCACGACCAGAGCGCCCTCATATTTGATGCCCGAAGCCCTGAGCGTTTCTTGGGCCAAACGGCAGAACCAAGACCGGGCCTTCCTTCTGGTCACATGAAAGGGGCCATCAACATACCCTATCAAACAATGCTGGCAGAGGGGCGGTTAAAATCACCAGACCGTTTGGTGCATCTGTTCCAGCAAAAGGGATGGGATGGCACCCGCCCTGCCGTCGCCTCATGCGGCTCGGGGGTTACCGCTTGCCTCATTGCCCTCGCCGCCTATGAGGCGTTTGGCTGTTGGATAAGCGTCTATGATGGGTCATGGGTGGAATGGGCAAGCGCCCCCAACACCCCGATTGAAAACCGTTTCACCGACCAATAAGCGGCAGACGCGACCAATTCAGCGCTAGATTTATCAAAGCCAAAACCCATAAAACCAGTGCCACAGAAAAAAGCGCTATGCTCTCTTCGCCACCGGCTGCCATGGGCACGTGAATGCCAAGCCAAGGCGACAGATGAAAACCGATCGCGCCACTCATAACCCCCAGCGCCATCACAGCCCCCACCCCCCGCATGCGCGGCCAAACCAACAAAAGGGCCGTGACAATTTCTGCCACCCCCGTAAACATGCGAATGGTCGGCTCAAAAATGGTCAGGCCTGATCGCATAGCGATGGTTTCAAAAATAATATTGTCCGCACCAAATTTCTGGGCCCCGAAAAACAACAGACCGAGAGCGAGCAAACCGGCGACCAGATGTTTGACCATGAAAACCTCCTTGCCATTTGGCCTTGACTATAGCCATCCCTTTGCGGGCACAGGGTCACAATGGCGTGTTGACGCCTGCGATAATGGCATAAAAGATGATTGCGAGGCCATAACGGGCCCTTAAACGGCTGTAATCCCGCCATCGACGACAAATTCGCTGGCCGTCACATAACGCGCCTCGTCTGAGGCCAGATAGACCACCATATGGCCCACATCTTCCGGATCGCCCAAACGCTTCATGGGAATTTGCCGCGCCAGCTTCTTTTCCCCCTCATCACCCCCACCACCCATGGCCACCAAAGGCTCGATAATCGGGGTGCGCGTAAACACCGGATGAACCGAATTGCAGGTGATCTGATAGCCGGACCGGGCGCAATGCACCCCGATGGATTTTGACATCATCGCCACCCCGGCCTTAGCGGTGTTATAGGACACCATATTGCCATCGGCGATAAGGCCCGCCACCGAAGAAATATTGATAATGGCGCCGGGCTGATTGTCTTTCAAATAGGGCAGTGCCGCTTGGCTGCCGAGGAAAATCGAATCCAGATCAATCGCCATCACCTTGCGATAGCTATCAAAACTTTCGCTCTCAATAGATCCGAACGTTCCAATGCCCGCATTATTGATCAGTACCGAAATACCACCCATAGCCTTATTG
>JALWRV010000200.1 GCA_027080545.1 Parvularculaceae bacterium | reverse complement strand
CTCAGCCCCGCCCCAAACAGGGCATCAATGACAAGACCATAATTAGGGGGCTGGCAGCCCTGCAGATCGATGGTGCGCCCACGCCATTGCAGCGCATTGATTTTGGCATCACCCCTTAGCTGATCCGGCGATTGCGCACTGGCGATGGTGACCGACCAGCCCTGACGGCGCAAATGGCGGGCGATTACATAACCATCCCCACCATTATTACCAGGCCCACAGAGAATGAGAGTTTTGGGGCGCTGGGGATAAAGCCGCTTGATATAATGCGCGGCCCCCACCCCCGCCTGTTCCATCAGCCACAAGCCCGACACGCCCTGCTCCGCAGCCAGCCTGTCTGCCCGGTTCATCTCTTCGCTGGTGAGGATTTCCAACATGATTCGGCTATTTTCCGTTTAGTTTTGCGCCCTTGGCGATATGGCCTAGACTAAAACGGCAAAGGGGCATTGGCTATGAAGAAAATTGAAGCAATCATCAAACCGTTCAAGCTGGATGATGTAAAAGAAGCCATTCAGGCGGTGGGCGTAAACGGCATTACCGTGGTGGAAGTACGCGGCTTTGGCCGCCAAAAGGGCCATACGGAACTTTATCATGGGGCGGAACTGGTGGTGGATTTCTTGCCCAAATTAAAGCTGGAAATCGTGCTGCCCAATGACAAGGTCGACGAGACCGTTGCCGCGATCCAGAAAGCCGCCCATTCGGGCAATATTGGCGATGGCAAGATATTTGTACTGGATGTGGAAAAAGCGATTCGCATCCGTACCGGCGAAACCGGCCATGACGCCCTCTAGATCTCGAAAAATCGGGGTAAATTGCCGCCCCTATAAGGCCTTTTCATAAATTGAAATGGAAATTTACCCTCTTTATCCGCTTTAGGGCTTTCTAATGTTGCGCTGCACATAGAATTGCGCTCTTATCCTATTCCGGGTGCAGCGCTATAAACGCCCGGCCTGTTCCCGTCGATCCGTCCATTTGGGACCATGGGGGCGATAAGGAACAGCTCATGAGCGCGCAGGAAATTCTCTCTCTTATCAAAGAAAAAGACATTAAATTTGTCGATTTGCGGTTTAGCGACCCTCGTGGCAAATGGCAGCATGTCACATTCGACATGTCGATGGTGGACGAGGCATTTTTCGAAGATGGGCAAATGTTTGACGGCTCTTCCATCGCGGGGTGGAAGGCGATCAATGAATCCGACATGATTTTAATGCCTGACACCGACACTGCCGTGGTGGATCCGTTTTTTGCGCAACCGACATTAGCGATTTTTTGTGATATTCTCGACCCTTCCAACGGCCAACCCTATAGCCGCGATCCGCGCACTACAGCCAAAGCCGCCGAAGCTTATTTGAAATCAACCGGCATAGGCGATACCGTCTATTTTGGGCCGGAGGCAGAGTTTTTTGTCTTTGATGATGTACGTTGGGCGGTTGATCAAAACTCTATGGGATTTGAGATTGATTCCATCGAAGGACCATATAATGCCTCGCGCGAAATTGAAGGCGGCAATATGGGCCACCGCCCCGGTCCCAAAGGCGGTTATTTCCCCGTGCCACCCGTGGACCATGAGCAAGATTTACGTTCGGAAATGTTGTCGATCATGGGAGAAATGGGGCTGGAGCCGGAAAAACATCACCATGAAGTCGCACCATCACAACATGAGTTGGGGATGCGCTTTTCAACCCTGACACAAATGGCCGACCGGATGCAGATTTATAAATATATCGTGCATCAAACCGCCGCAGCCTATGGCAAGACCGCCACCTTCATGCCGAAGCCGGTTTATAATGATAATGGCTCCGGCATGCATGTGCACCAATCTATCTGGAAAGGAGGTCAGCCTACTTTTGCCGGGGACCGCTATGCGGATCTGTCCGATGATTGTCTCTATTATATTGGCGGCATCATCAAACATGCCCGTGCCATTAACGCCTTTGCCAATGCCACCACCAATTCCTATAAGCGGTTGGTGCCCGGCTTTGAGGCGCCAGTGCTGCTTGCCTATTCCGCACGCAATCGTTCCGCCTCGGTGCGTATTCCGTGGGTCTCATCACCCAAGGGCAAGCGCATTGAAACCCGCTTTCCCGATGCTTCTGGCAACCCTTACCTCACTTTTGCGGCCTTGCTCATGGCTGGGCTAGACGGCATCGAGAACAAAATCGACCCCGGCGAGGCCATGGATAAGGATCTCTATGACCTGCCACCGGCAGAGTTAAAAGGCATCCCCACCGTCAGCGGATCGTTGCGCGAGGCCTTAAACGCGCTCGATGGAGATCGCGCCTTTTTGAAAAAGGGCAATGTTTTTAATGATGACCAGATCGACGCCTATATCGAACTAAAAATGGAAGAGGTGGTCCGTTTCGAGACCACCCCCCACCCGATTGAGTTTGCCCTTTACTATTCAGTCTAAGGCTCCTCTTAAAACGGGTTCAAGCTATAGCCTTGCTGTTGCAACAGGGCGTGGGCGGTCATGGCCGAAAGGGATATTTCGACCCCCGGGACCATGTCTTTTTTGGTGATGTCCCGATAGGCCGCGGTTTGACCGCACAATATGACGCGCACATTATTTTCAAGCAAGGCTTCAATTAGTGGTGCGTTGAGATTTTTGCCCTGTTTTAACACATGAAACGCATCATCATTAAGAAGGTCAAAAGCCGCACTTCCATGGACGACAATAGCAAGCTCGATATTTTCAGCCGGAACCCCATTGGCGACATGCATATTGAGAAACCGCGCAACACTTTCAAAATTACGATTGATTTTGCCTTCATCGGCACCGGTAGAAACATCCCACACAGTTTTGAAATGGGTTTTTTCATCAAAAGAAACCCCCGGCACCGCGGCAATTTTACCAAATTCACTGATCACCGGACCGGGATGGAAATCATCCGGACCCGCCCATGCGGGGGCGAACAACACGCCAGACAGAGCTAAAGCGCCAATGCAAAATCTTATTATCGGGGTTATCATATTCATCTTGTTTCCTTTCAACGGATTAGAATTGCGATAAATTTTTTCGATGCCAATCAATATGGTCGGCGATAAAGCTGGTGATAAAATAATAGGAATGATCATATCCCTCCTGTAGGCGCAGGGTAAGGGGCTGGCCTGTTTTTTGGCAGGCCGCGGCAAACAGGTCCGGTTTTAATTGTTGGTCTAAAAATGCATCGCCCCCGCCCTGATCAATCAAGATGGGAGCGGCCTTGGTGCGATCTCCCGCTGCTGTCATCAAGGCGGTTGCATCATGGGCCTGCCAATTTGCCTGATCGGATCCGAGATAGGCGGCAAAGGCCTTTTGCCCCCACGGCACCTGGGACGGCGCGGTGATCGGCGCAAAGGCGGTGATTGATTTAAACAGATCAGGATATTTCAACCCCAAGGTTAACGCCCCATGGCCGCCCATGGAGTGCCCCGAAAGGGCTAGCCGATTAAGATCAACGGGAAAATACTGTGCTGCCACTGTCGGTAATTCACGGGCAATATAATCTTCCATGCGGTAGTGGGCGGCATAGGGAGGCTCTGTTGCGTTTAGATAAAAGCTGGCGCCCAATCCCAAATCATATGCCCCTTCCGGATCGTCCGCCACCCCGTCGCCTCTGGGGCTAGTATCCGGCGCTATGATGATAATGCCAGCCTTGGCCGCCGCCCCATAAGCCCCCGCCTTTGTCGTGAAATTTTCCCATGTGCAGGTAAGGCCGGAGAGGAATATAAGTGTCGGAAACGGCCCCTTCCCGGGCGGCACAAAAATCGAAAATTCCATCGGACATTGAGTCGCCGTGGAAGTATGGCGGCGGATCGACAAATCACCATCAAAGCATTTATGGCGCGCAATTTCTTCCATCAATAAACCACAACCGAGCGAATAGTCTCTCCGCCATGCATTAAGTCAAACCCCTTATTGATTTCTTCCAAAGCCAGTTTTTTGGTGATGAGATCATCTATATTGATCCGCCCTTCCATATACATATCAACGATTTTAGGAACATCAGTGCGCCCTCTTGCCCCACCAAAAGCAGAACCGCGCCACACCCGACCCGTTACTAATTGAAATGGTCTCGTAGAAATTTCCTGCCCTGCCCCCGCAACACCAATGATGATGCTTTCGCCCCATCCTTTGTGGCAACATTCTAAAGCGGTGCGCATAACATTCACATTACCGATACATTCAAAGGAATAGTCTGCCCCGCCCCCGGTCAGCTCAACCAAATGTCCGGTAAGATCACCCTTTATATTATGAGGATTGACGAAATGAGTCATGCCTAATTTTTCAGCCAGTGATAGTTTAGCCGGGTTAATATCAACCCCGATAATCTGTTTTGCGCCCACCAGCTTTAACCCTTGAATGACATTGAGACCAATGCCCCCCAAACCAAACACCACACAATTTGTATTTGCTTCAACCTTGGCGGTGAACATGACAGCGCCTAAACCCGTAGTCACCCCGCAACCAATATAACAAATCTTGTCAAACGGGGCATCTTTGCACACCTTAGCGAGCGCTATTTCTGGCACTACTGTAAAGTTTGAAAAAGTCGAGGTACCCATATAGTGCAACACCGGCTGGTTTTTATAGGAAAAACGAGAGGTTCCATCGGGCATTAAGCCTTTGCCTTGGGTTTCGCGCACCTTCTGACACAAATTCGTTTTAGGATGGAGGCAATAGTCACACTCACGACATTCAGGCGTATAGAGGGGGATCACATGATCATCGACCGCGACACTGGTCACCCCAGCACCTACTTCGCGCACAATGCCCGCCCCTTCATGGCCAAGTATGGCAGGAAAGGCCCCTTCCGGGTCGTCACCAGACAGGGTAAAGGCATCGGTATGACAAATACCTGTGGCCTTGATTTCCACCAGCACCTCACCCGGCTTTGGTTTTTGTAAATCAACCTCAACAATTTCCAGGGGTTTACCCGCTTGAAGGGCTATGGCGGCGCGTGTTTTCATTGTTAACTCCCATAGGCTGTGGGCTGTTTGGCACTATTGGCAGAACAGCCATGCCATACCCCTTAAAGGGTAGAGCCATTCGCACCCAATGAAAAGTATGTCGATTCTGGTTGGCATTACCCAATCTTCATTTTGCTTCCAGTTTTTCCAACCTCTATTCTCCTCTGGGGTCCGAAGGAGTGTTTTTATGAACCGGAATCGCTACCAAACAAACCAAGGCAAATTGGCGGCCATTTGCTCTTTATTTTTCTTATGGTTGCCAATGGCAGCCCAAGCAGGCGAAACCGAAGCCCTCGCGGCATTGGAGATTGCCAATAAGGATTTGGCCCAGCGCTATGCGGCCTATCCCGCATTGCGCTTTGGTTTCGTTCTCACCCTTGAGAGCCGAGATGATGTGCCTCAAGACATGCAAGAAGACATTGGCAATGATCACAGCCTCATCCGCTATGGCTATGATCCACGCCAACAGTTGGAAACACGCTTTACCCTTCTTTCCTATCCTGAAAAAGATAGTGACATGTCGCGGGATGAATTTTTACGCATGCTCATAACCCAAGAAACCAAAGCCGGAAGTGACATTGACGAAATGGCTGACAGGAGCCGTTTAATTGGTCCCGGCAGTGATGGGCTCGATACCGAAAACCCCATTTTTTTAAAGGAAACCGCCGAAGCCTTTATTTTCACCTTCACACCACCAGAAACATTATTCACCGATGATGATCAAGAAGGGCTGAGCAAGCAAGAACGCCGCATGATGGAGCGCATGACAAAAGCCATACGCGGAGAGTTCTATATAGACAAAAAGAGCGGGCAATTTGACAAAATTCACCTGTGGTTGGGCAAGCCCGTGAAAATCCAAACCGGTATATCCATTCGATCCATGGATCTTACTATGGATATACGGCCCTTTTTGCCGATGGCCCCTTGATGATCGCCGACACGCAAATGAAAATGAGCCTCATGATGTTTCCCATGAAAAGTGTGGAAGCCGAGACCGTTTCGGACATTGAGCTGCTTGAGGGCATAGGCCTAAATCCGGCTACCCAGCCCTAGGCTCTTTTCTTTTGGCCTAATCTCGCCTATTGGCTGGGGCATGGAAAAGATCATTCACATCATCGGGGCTGGCTTGGCCGGCTCCGAAGCCGCTTGGCAGGCAGCCCATGGGTTCGCCAAGGCGGGACTGTCATCGGATGCGGCGCACATTATCCTCCACGAGATGCGCCCGGAACGGCAAACAGAGGCCCATCACACGGATTATTGTGCTGAGCTTGTCTGCTCTAATAGTTTTCGCTCCGATGACAAGGAAAATAATGCCGTTGGAGTTTTGCATGAAGAAATGCGCCTCGCCGGGTCTATTATTTTACACGCGGCTGATGCCAACCAAGTCCCTGCCGGGGGCGCGCTGGCGGTCGATCGCGATCATTT